>CAYQDF010000041.1:5804-25249 GCA_964416175.1 uncultured Anaerolineaceae bacterium | reverse complement strand
TGGCGATATTCTTGCTTGACCCGGAATCACGGATGTCGTCCGGGCTGATGCGGCTCCGGACTCGGGCGTAGTCGCCGCGCAGTAAGTCCTGGGAAAACTGGACGGGCAGATCGTCGTCCACACGGCGCACGGTGCGGGTGATCATGAGCAGAGGGAACCCCTCCTCCACACGCAGCTGGAGGGCAGTTGGTCCGCTGGCCACGACTGCCTCGATCACCTGGTCGGCACATGACAGCTGCATCTCCAGGCCTTCTCGCAGCAGGTCGCAAATCGAAGTCTTTTCTAAGTCGTATTCTTGCAGATCCGGGCAGCGCTCGCAGGAAAGGAAGGTGCGCTCCAGCACGACTGGCACCCGGTTGGCCGTATAGAGCAGGATGACGTGATACAGGGGGTGGCCGATCTCGACCTGCAAGCGTTCCGCCAGGCGGCGGCTGGCAGGCACTTCGCTGAATTCCAACAGCTGGCGGGCAACGAAGAGCCCGCGCGAACGAATGGCTGCGGCATAATCCAGCAGCTCCGCGGCGGCGTAAGTAACTTTCGGCTTGGCCACGAAGGTCCCTGCGCCATGACGCCGTTCCAGCAGACCTTCGTTGACCAGTTCCGTAAGGGAACGGCGCACGGTCATTCGGCTGACCCCTAACTCCTGGCTCAACTCGCGCTCGGATGGGATGCGCGATTCGGGGTTGAGCTCCCCTTTCAGGATCTTCTCGGCGATGTATTCCTGGATCTGGACGTAGAGCGGCTTATGCAGGTCAGTCGGCATCTGCTACGCTCCTGAAAATGCTAATCGGCTCCATCGGATTCCCCGATTCGTTCCGGGGATGTTCTGAAGCCGGGTGACAATGAGTGGTCACTGGTTAGTGGTATAGTCGATCGGATGAGCCAGAGCACGGATTCACATTAAGGCGTGGGTCAAACCTGAGTATGAACGATCTTCCTGGGCCTGTCTCCTGACTTTTATCCGGTTTTTGAGTGACTAACAGCACATTTCAGAGAATGCCTTCATGAAATCGCGCCTGCCGGCTGCGAACTCTGAAATATATCTTATACCACTTAACCCTGAACTCCGCCAAAAGGTGCGCTTTTCCCGAAAGTGGGCCTCGAATCTGTTGAAAACAGCTTATGGAATTGAATCCCCCGGCGGTCGTGCACTTTCCATCCGATTTTTACCCTGCCTGGGTATAATTGGGCCTATGTTCCGGCAAATCAGGGAGGCTCTGGAGAAAAGACGCGCACAGTCCTTCCTGGACAGCAGCCACAGCTGGCACGCGGCCTGCGCCGGCGTCATTGCAATCTGCGGACAGGTCCTGGGGGAGGAGACCATCCACCAGCGGGATATCGGCGCTTCCCTCGATAGAGCTGACCGGCTCCTGTTCCAGCTGCGGAACCATGCATCTGAGATGCGCGGCCTGCTGAGTCGTGGGGATCCCGATCTCGCGAAGAAAGTGGGGCTGACGACCAACCGGGTTTTCGAACTGCGTAATGAGACAGCCCGGTTCCTGATCCGCTGCCAGGGACCGGACCCGGTGTCAGGCGCGCAATTCGATGCCGCCGCGCGCCGCCTGTTCTACGATCGGGCCATGCAGGAAATCGGGTTTAGTGCCCGCCAGATGCATGCAGCGGTTCAGGCGGAATTCCTCGCCACCTGGGGCGGGCTGGAAAGCCTGATCTCACGGGCCGGGATCGTAGAGAAGGCAGGGCTCAAGGCTTTATAAGTACGTCGAATCTTTCCTGTACAGGGGGAAAGCAAACCGAAGCCGATTGATTTAGCCTTTTCCTCTCAATCAATCACATTCCTCTCTTGACCACCTTTCTTAATTATTAGTGAGCGTTTCAATATCAAAAGGTTGCCTCATTTATAATGCGATATTATTTACAAGAAAAGGCAGGTATTGATTACATGTTAAGCTGGATATCGGAGCTGATCGAAAGAAAGCGCGCCCAGACTTTCGTCAACAGCCTCCCGGAGTGGTACCAGACCTGTAACGAAGTCTCGAGGCTGATCGGCGATGCCTTGCATGATGAGGCGGTCACCCAACAAGACATTGGCACAGTGATCGACAAAGCAGACCGGCTGCTGATGAAACTGGGGTTTTGCATCCCCGAGGCGAAGGGTTTAATTCGCCGGCGCAATCCAGACCTGGCACGGAGGTTCGAGAACACCTCTCAGCAGGCCTTCCGCCTGCGCAACGAGACGACCCGGTTCCTCATCCGGTCCCAGGGTCCGCAAGTTACCCAATACACCGAAGCGGACCGGGATATCCGCCTGGTCTATTATTACCGCGCGCTCGAGGAGGTGGGATTCAAAGCTCGTCAGATCAAGCGCGAGTTCGACCGGGATCTCAAATCCGTCTGGGGCGAGCTCCAGGTGCTGCTTGTCCAGACCGAGCGGATGCTCGCCAGCCAGGCGTAAGGGGAGCATATTCCATGCGATACCTCATCCTGGTCCTCGTTCCCTTGCTGGCGGCAATCACCGGCGTGTCCTTCCTGGTCGCAGCCCTTGGGCTTTTCTGGGGAGGGGTGCTGCTCCAGGGCTGGACGGCTGCCGGTCTGCGCGCTTGAGGTTTGCATGTCTGGAAGCGACCTTGCCAGGAAGTTGAAGCTCAAAGCCGGGCAGCGGGCTGCCATCGTCAACGCCCCACCGGGGTACCTGGAGGAGCTCTCTCCGCTGCCGGAGGATGTTGATCTCACCAGCCAGCTGGAGGGCGAGTTCGATTGGGTGCAGATTTTCGTAAAAGATAAGACTGAACTCGAGCAGTTAGCTCCCCAGGCCATCCGCAGCCTCAAGCCGATAAGCATGCTGTGGATCGCGTTTCCAAAAGGCTCTTCTAAGATGCAGACAGACCTGACTCGCGACCAGGGCTGGGATGCCCTTGAGGGGGTAAACCTCATCTGGCAATTTTATGATTTTGGTTATGGGAGGGGGATCTCGCGCATCGTCCGACCGCCGTCATCGGTCGCCAACAGATAGGACCGCAGCTCGCAGCTCAGCGAGCCGGTACCTGCCAGTCCTTCTGCGCCGTCGGGGTGCTTGATCCCCGTGCAGGCGCCTTCCTGGATCAGCACCCAACCGTAGCCGCCGGGAGCGAGGTCGAGGGCCACGATGCTTCCAGCGCGCCCGAGGTCGCTATCGGAGGCGGTCTTACCATCGGGGACAGAGATGTAAAGGCGCGCCGCCCCGGGACCGGCTGCCCACCAGGCTCCATTTCCGGACAGGGTAAACGGGGCCGACTCGCCAGGGGGGAGATCAGACTCGAAGTTAAGCAGGGATTCCAGATCCCAGGTCGCGCCGCCGTCGATGGTGCGCAACACAGCAAGCCTGGAGGCCAAATCGCCCGTAAGCGTCACCGGCAGCCAGCCATTTTCCTCGCTCTCAAATTCCGGCAGGCCGATGGAAATATAGTCAGAGTCACCCACACTCAGGTCTGGCAGTGAATAGGTTTCCCAGGTCAGGCCTCCATCGAGCGTGCGGAAAAACTGGTTACCAAGCGGTCCGCCGGCGGTGAAGCCCCGCAGGGGATCGACGAACCTGACCGGCTCCCCCAGGGGCAGGGGACGCTCTTCCCAGGTGAGGCCGCCGTCGCGGGTGGAGAAAAGCCTCCCCAGGCTGAAATTGCTCCCGCTCTGCAGTTTCAGCGCGACCCAGCCGATCTCTGAGTCGAGGAATTGGGGGTATGCTTCTGCAATTGAGGCAGCTTCTTCGGAGCGGAGGGGGAAGGGGACAGCCTGCCAGGACTCCCCACCGTCTGCGGTGTTCAGCACAGCGATCGATCCCGGGAAGCCAGGCTGCATGGACCGGAGCGCCAGCCAGGCATTTTTTGCATCCAGGAATTGAACGCTCAGGATCTCACTGGTTTCAGCCGCGCGGGGCGTGATATTCATCCAATTGGCGCCGCTGTCTTCGGTCTGCCACAGCTGCCCGCCGCGCAGTATCCAGCCAGCGCCCCTGGCGATCACACCGAAGGCCTGCACCGGGGAACTGCCCTGGGATGGGGCGATGATCTCTGACGAGCTGGCAGGCAGCGCGGTTTGAGCCGTGCTACCGGGCTGGAAGTCGTTCACCTGACCGTCGATCACGTCGCTGTCGATTGTGAATGTCAGACCGCCCCAGGTCTCCTGATGGCCTCCGGTGTACTGCTTCAGGCGTTGGTGATTCGCCCACAGCGCATCTGGCACGCATGGCGCGCCGTACACCGAGGCGTTTTCATCATATTCGTCTGCATACCAGTGAGCGATCCAGACATTGTCCGGCGGGGAGGGATTTTCTGCCCAATCCGACATGTAGGAGCTGCATGCCCCGCCGTAAGCGCCGGCGTTCAGGCCCAGCTCGTGAAGCCGCTCCACCCAGCCCTGGAGGAAAGAAGCGACCGCCATGCGGCACTCAGGGGAGGCCAGCGGGTACGCCTCGATGTCGTAATAGATCACCCGGTCGTCGAAGAAGCCAAGACGCCAGGCAGCTTCCGCGGCGGCATCCGCGTTGGCCCGCCCCTGCGTGTAGGCGACAGCCGGGTCCGGGTCCATCCGCTTCTTGAAACTGGTGCAAGGCGCCTGGGGTCCCACCCAGGTGAGGATGAAGGTCCAGCCCTGCTGGTTCACCTGGTAGATCCAGGCCGGGTTCAGTTTCGGGTCGTCGCAGGCCAGGCTGTTCCCGCCGATGTACAGGTTCATCGTGTAGTAGGGGCTCTCCTTCCACCAGGTCTGCATCTGCTGGACGGTTGGCAGGCTGCATTTATCGAACCCCTGCTTGCTGCCGATGACGACCTGGCTGGGCGTGGGCACGGCAAACTGGAAGGTGAAGGTGTACGTGTCGCCCAGGTGTGTCGCCTGGATCGTGTTCGTGTAGACCCCGAAGCAGCCGGGGACCATCCCGGCGTGGGTGTATACCCCGACCCCGGGATCGAAGGCGACTCTCGCATCGTAGATCAGGACTTCGCCGCAAGGCTCCGGCCCGGTCTGAGTCCAGACCAGGTCGACCTCTTTCGGTTCGGCCTTAAAGTTGGCGATCTGTACCGCGTATTGGATGGGGTCGCCTTTGTGGAAGGCGAAAATTTTGTTCCCGGCTGAGTCCACAGTATAAGCCTCGACCAGCTCGATCGGCGGGCGGAGGCCCAGGTGTGTGGTCAGAGGCAGGTAAACTGGATTATTCGCGCTGTATGCGGTCTCCAGGGCTTTGGAACGGTCCGGCTTTGAGTGTGCGAGAAAGAAGGTTCCAAGAATGGACAGGCAGATGGCGATCCCCCGCAGAATCGTTCCATTTCTATGTGGGTTCACGGCGGCCCTCCTGATCAAGCGCTTTGCCTGATTATACCTGGGCCGAATCGGTTCCCCGGAGATTGGTGGGAAGGGATTGAAATCCGCTGAGAATCGGGCCGGCTTCTTCAGTCTGGCAGGACGAGAATGGACCACGTCTCTCCGCCGTCTCTGGTGACTGCCAGATTGGAGCGGAGGTCGCACCGAGAAGGCTCACCGCCGGCTGAGGGCTTGCTGCCCTGGCAGGCGCCCTCCTGGAGGAGCGCCCAGGCTGTCTCGCCGCTGGCGAATCCAAGCGCGACGATGTTCCCGGAGATGCTGGCTGGCATCAAATTCTGGGCTTCGGGCCTGGTGGATTCCCGGAACAGGCGCTGCATCCCCGGAGCAGCTGCCCACCACCGCCCGCCCGGGTCGAGAGTAAAGGGAAGCGGACCGGAGGGCTGGGCAGCCGGATCCAGGTCGATGATCCTGGACAGCATCCATGTCGAACCACCGTCGGCGGTCGTGTAAATTGCCAGCCTGGAGCTGTTTTCCCCAGCCAGGGTCACCGGCAAGAGGCCGTTGAGCCCGTCCCGAAAATCCGGCAGACTCGTGAAAACCGACTCTCCCAACTCGAGGATCGGGAGCTGCAGGAGCTGTTCTTTCCAGGTGTGCCCGCCGTCTCTGGTGAAATAGAGCTGGTCGCCCATGGGTCCGCCGGCGACCCAGCCGCGGTCCGGGTCGAGGAACACCACCGGCTCGCCCAGCGGCAAGGGGAGCTCCTGCCAGGAGACCCCTCCATCCCGGGTGGAGAACAGCCGGCCGAGGCTGAAATTGTTCCCACTCTGCAGCTGGAGGGCCACCCAGCCGGTCAACGGGTCTGCAAAGTAGGGATAGGCGGAAGCGACGGCGGGGACCTCTTCGGGCAGGAGGGGCAGAACCGTTGTTTCCCAGGACTGCCCGCTGTCGGCGGTGTGCAGGATGGTCAGCAAGGCATCCCCGTCCTCTGAGCTGGAATGGCGTACGATCCATCCATGGTGTGTGTCCAGAAAATTGACCCCCAGAACACTGCCTCCGCCAGGTGAGATGTCCTGCCAGCTCAGGCCGCCATCGGCGGTCTGCAGGAGCTGCTCGCCGCGCAACACCCAGCCTTGTTCGGGAGACAGCAGCTGCATGGCACGAATCCCCTCTGGTTCCAGGTGGTGTTCATCTTGCACTGGTTCTCCGGAGGCAGCTGCCTGCGCTTCTGACGTGGTCGTGAAAGTGGTGACTTCACCATCCAGGACGTTGGTATCGATGGTGAAAGAAACCCCGCCCCAGGTTTCGACGTGGTCCCCTGCATATTGTTTCAGACGCTGGTGGTTGGGCCATATGTCGTTCCCGATGCAGGGAGTGTTCCAGACGTGGGCGTAAGGCGTGTAAGCGCTCTTGTACCAGTGCGCCATCCAAACCACATCCGGCGGCGAGGGGTTCATGGCCCATTCGGCGACAAAGGAGCTGCACGCGCCGCCGTAGGCACCAGCCTTGAACCCGAGTTCGTGAAGGCGCTCCACCCAGCCCTGAATGAATGAAGCGACCGCGGCTTTACAACTGGTTGTAGCGCTGCCCGAATACCCTTCCAGGTCGTAATAAATGATCTCGTCCCCTGAGAAACCCAGGTCCAATGCCATCGCCGCGGCGGCGTCTGCCTCGGCGCGGCCCTGCGCCTTTGCCGTGGATGCGTTCGCGCTCATCTTGTGGGTGAAGTTCGTGCAAGGCGCCTGGGGGCCTACCCAGGTCAGAGTGAAAGTCCACCCCTGGCTGGCGACCGCGGCGAGCCAGTCAGCGCCCAGCTTGGGATCTTTACAGGCCAGCGAGATCCCGCCAATGTAGATGTTGATCGTCCAGTAGGGGCTATCATACCACCAGGTCTGCATTTGACTGATGGTCGGTAGGCTGCATTTATCGAGACCCTGAAAGGGCGTGGTCACGACGTGCTGCAGGGCATCTGGAAAAATGTCGTCCTTGTGGGTCACTTCGATAAAATTGGTGTGGATTCCCTGACAGTCCGGCATGGTCGCCGGGTAGGTTACCTCCGTCTCGCCGGGCGTGAACTTGAGGGTCTGCTCGGCGATCACTGCTTCACCGCAGGGGGTGGATTGGTGCCAGGTGACCTTCGCCCACTTGAAGGAGTTTGTATTGTTGGCGATGCGCACGGTATATTTGATTTCCTCGTTGGGCAGGAAGACCGAGCGCTGGACCCCATCGGGTCCAGAAATCCAGCTGCTAACAAGCTCAACCGGAGGGTGAAATCCCCCGAAGGTTGCCAGCGGGAGGTAGGTCTGTGTGGAAGTCGCAGCTGCTGCGGCGCCGGGTTGAATCTGGACTGGATCCACGTTTTCTGCTGCCAGCCCCGGGTGGACCGGTTGGGCGTTAGCCAGGAACAGCGCCCCCACGGTGAGCATCCAGAGGGCTGCCTTGAATATGGTCGGTATGATTCTGGGCAAATTCACTTATTATATCCGGATAGCATCGGGCTGATTATACATAGTTCGCGGACCTCCGTGAGTGAATTTGCAATATTAGTGCCATCAAAATAACCCACGGGGGAAGACCCGAAGAACTCGGTATGGAAGGAGGCTTCAGGGAAGTGTATCAGTCCCCGAGTCTCGTGACATGGATGGCTTCGAGCGCGTAAGAATTATTGAATATTGATCGACAGGCTGCACAGAACGATCACAATGAGGAAAATAAGCAGCAGCAAGGGGTATGTCCTGACCTTAATATTCATTGGCAATGCTCCTTGGTTGGATAGATAAAAGAACGTCAGTTCGGAATAACCGCCGCTTCGACTGCGTGGCGGACATCCCCTAAGTACCCTCGAGACATGCCTGAGCGGAACAGAGTCAAAATCCCGAGCTTGCGAGGGAGTAGGCGAAGAAGCCCGCCGCTCCGCTCAGCGCGATGGTTTGTTTTATCCTGAATTCAAGTTAAAAGAAAAAGTTATGGTGTTCACTTCCTCAGCAGATCGCGCACGTCGTTGAAGAATGTTGGGACCGATTCGTCCAGGAAGCGCGGCCAGGTCGCAACGACCGCGAAGATGATCCATGCAACCAGCGCAGCGCCGTAGACCAGGGACTGGGTGAACACCGCGGTAATGAAATAGCCATACACCAGCGCCTGGCTGATCTTGACTCCGGCCAGGAAGAATCCGTACCGCCAGAACGCCCACAGCCAGAACAAGGTGTACACCGCTCCTATCCAGACTGGCAGTAGGCTGATCAACGACAGGTAGGCCAGAAGAGAACCGGCGATCGTGAGATCGAACACCAGGTCATTGGCGCCGATCCAGGTCTGGAAATCAACCCGCGATCGCCGGGCGATCGTACCGTCGAAACAGTCCGTCGTCCAGGCGATCAGGGTCAGGACGACCACTCCTGGCAGGGCTTCCAGGCCCCGAGTGATCCCCAACCAGACGATGGCCGCCGCCAGAAATCCTCTCGACAGAGTCATAGTGTCTGCGATGCGTTTTGCTGCGAGCATTGAATCCTCCTTACGAATCCCGTCGGCAGCGGTGAAAGAAGGCCTGATAACCGCCAATTTTCTCACAATCGATCTCCGTTGCCGCCGGAGAACGCAGGGTAGATCTCTCTGCAAATGCAGCTCAATTATATAAATCGCACCTCCCAAAATCAAGGGCTGCCTGGCAAGGTAATTGCTTTTTAACATGAATTCGGGATAAAACAAACCAGCGCGCTGAGCGGAGCGGCGGGCTCTTGCGACACCTCCCGCGCAAACTCAGGACTTTGACCTGTTCAGCGCAGACATGTCCCGCGGGTACTGAGGGGATGCCCGCCACGCAGTCGAAGCGGCGGTTATTCCGAACTGACGTTTATTAACCGCTTCTCTCAGAGGGTCAAGCGACTTTGGCGACGAATTCGATGTACAACTCGACCTCTTCTTCTACGTTAGCGACGTTGGGAACACTGGGGATGTTCAGATCGAAATCGGCGCGGTGGATCACGGCGCTGGCTGTACCGGAAAATTCCTCTTCCGAGACCGCTCGGGCGACCACGTTGAAGAGCACTGGCCTGGTGATGTCCCGGATGGTCAAATCACCTTCGATAGTGAACGATACTTCTTCACCGATGGCGACGCTCGCCGGGAGGCCAGCAATTGCGCGCGGAGTAAATGTGATGAATTCAAAATCACCCGTGTCGAGGATCTCATTTTGGATGGCGCGGTTACGCAGGTTGTTGTCGGTTAAGAGGGTGCGGGCGTTGATCAGAATCACGCCTACCTGCGTTTTCGAGAGGTCGTTCAAGTCAAGGGCGATCTCACCGGCGACCTGATCTGTGATGCCGACCACCGTCTTGCGCTCTCCGCGCAGGTCTTCGTCGAGTTCGAAGCGCGCCTGCGAGTCCGCCTGGCTGATTGTGTAGATTCTCAAGTCCGCCTCAGATTGCGGCTCCGTCTGGCTCTCTGTCAGGTCGGGGCTTGCTGTCGCAGCGGCCGGCTCCAGGGTTTCTGGAACAGCCCGGGAATCGCCCGCTCCGGGTGCACTCGTCTTCACCTCGACCGGAATGGCTTCGATCGGGCTGCGGGCTGCCTCCGGTTCCCGCAGCAGCCCGCAGGCTGAAGCCAGCAGGAACGCTGCCGCCGCGAGCGGCAGGTACATAGAAGGACGTTTCATGTTCTTGATTCTCCTTGGTAATTCTGGACAAATTTCGGCAAGTTTACTCAAAAAATGCTCGTAAAAGATGAACACAGGATGTGGAAATGATTAAGATTAGAACAAATCCTTGAGTTTTTTCTATCGAAGCCGATGTGAGGGATTTTGGTACAATAAGCATCGGGTCTTGAATACGCCCCTCAGGTTTATTTCACGTCTCGAGGATAAAGAGAGATGGTTTCTAAAAATGACCGTAACCCGGGGATGCCGCTTGACCTGGACTGGGTCATGGGCGCCCACGTAAACCGCAGCGCTGTCGAGCGCCGTGTTGCCACTCTTCCAGCAAGACGGTCGATCAAGAAAGAATGGCAGGCAGCCTGGCTGCTCCGCGCTGTCACTTGCCTCGATCTCACGACCCTTTCCGGGGATGACACTCCTGGCCGGGTCAGGCGTCTATGCGCCAAAGCCCGGCAGCCAGTGCGGCCGGACATGCTCGCTGCCCTCGGGTTCGCCGGGAGGGTGGTAACAGTCGGAGCAGTCTGCGTCTATCCCAACCGGGTGAGAGATGCCGTCGAGGCGCTCAAAGGTACTGACATCCCCGTGGCTTCGGTCGCGACGGGTTTTCCTGCTGGCCAGACCCCCCTCCCGCAGCGAATTGCCGAGATCGAACAGGCGATCGAATCCGGCGCTCGTGAGATCGACGTGGTTATCTCACGCGCCCACGTGTTGACGGGGAGCTGGCGGGAGCTCTACGATGAGGTCCGCCAGTTCCGCCAGACCTGCGGTGAGGCGGCGCACATGAAGACCATCCTGGCAACCGGAGACCTGGCAACCCTGAAGCAGGTCTATCAGGCCAGCCTGGTGGCGATGATGGCCGGGTCGGATTTTATCAAGACCTCCACCGGCTTCGAGCGCAGGAACGCCAGCCTCGAATACGGCCTTGTGATGCTGCGCGCTATCCGGGAATACCAGGACCGGACAGGCTATAAGATTGGATTCAAACCAGCAGGCGGCATCCGGACCGCCAAGCAAACCCTCGCCTGGCAGGCATTAATGAAAGAAGAACTGGGCGACGAATGGCTGTTGCCCGATCTTTTCCGCATTGGCGCCAGCGGCCTGCTCACCGACCTTGAACGGCAGCTCTATCATTTCATCACCGGCCACTACGCAGCTCGGCACCACATGCCGATGGGGTGAAGAAGACGAGAAGAAAGATGAAAAAAGTAATCCAGAGCGGTTGATGCGGGGAAGGCGATAGAAATTGCGAAAAATGCAGCGTTTTCGCGAGGAGTAAAAGATGAGTGTGTTAGAGGCCTTCGAGACAATGGAATACGGCCCGGCCCCGGAATCGGCGGCCGCCGCGAACGCCTGGCTGGAAGACCATCGGCGCCGGTTTGGGCTGTTCATCAACAATGAATGGGTTACACCGCGGGAACAGGGGTACTACCCGAGCTATAATCCCGCGACCGGCGAACTGCTCGCCGAGACTGCACAGGCTGGCCAGGAGGAGATCGACGCGGCAGTGGCCGCAGCTCGCCGGGCATTCGAAAGCTGGAGCGCGACTCCCGGCCACATAAGGGCGCGCTACCTCTACTCCATTGCCAGGAATGTCCAGAAACACCACCGCCTGCTGGCCGTCCTCGAATCGTTGGATAACGGAAAGCCGCTTCGAGAATCGCGCGACATCGACGTGCCTCTGCTGGCCAGGCATTTCTACTATCACGCCGGCTGGGCACAGCTGATGGCGTCAGAGCTGCAGGGCTACCGGCCGGTCGGAGTGGTCGGGCAGATCATCCCCTGGAATTTTCCTCTGCTGATGCTCGGCTGGAAGATCGCCCCGGCGATCGCCATGGGGAACACGGTGGTGATCAAGCCGGCCTCCTACACCCGGCTCACAGCCCTGCTCTTCGCAGAGATCGTTGCCGAGGCTGGCCTGCCGCCGGGGGTGATCAACGTGGTCACCGGCAGCAGCAAGGCGGGTACGATGATCGTCACCCACCCAGACGTGGATAAGATCGCCTTTACCGGTTCGACTGAGGTGGGCCGCATCCTGCGTCGGCAGACCGCTGGCTCTGGCAAGAAGCTCTCCCTGGAGCTGGGCGGGAAATCCCCATTTGTCGTGTTTGAAGACGCGGACCTGGATGGCGCCATCGAGGGCGTCGTCGATGCCATCTGGTTCAATCAGGGACAGGTGTGCTGCGCCGGCTCGCGGCTGCTCGTACAGGAGAACATCGCCGACCGGTTCATCAGCAAGCTCAAGCAACGTATGGGGCATCTGCGGGTGGGCGACCCCCTCGATAAGAGCATCGACATGGGCGCCATCGTCGACAAATCCCAATGGGAAACCATCGATGGCTGGGTTAAGACCGGCATAAAAGAAGGTGGGCTCGTCTTCCAGCCCGACATAAGATTGCCCGAAAAAGGGCTCTTCTACCCTCCGACATTGATTACCAACCTAGATCCGGCAGCCGAGACGGTCTGCGAGGAGATCTTCGGGCCGGTGCTGGTCTCACTGACGTTTCGCTCGCCCGAGGAGGCCATCGAACTGGCCAACAACACGCGCTATGGCCTGGCCGCGAGCGTGTGGAGCGACAATATCAACCTGGCGCTGGACGTCGCGAGCAAATTGAAGGCCGGCACCGTTTGGGTCAACAGCACGAACCTGTTCGACGCCGCCTCCGGATTCGGAGGGTATCGAGAGAGCGGTTTTGGGCGCGAGGGAGGCCGGGAGGGGCTGTTCGAGTACCTGCGCCCTGCCTGGCAGGCGCGCCCGCGTCCTGTTGTCCACGTGGATGAGGCGAGCCTTGGGAAATCGAGGTGGGGCGAGTACATCCCGGCCAGACCGGTCTGGCCGGCCAGGGATGGGAAAAACGGAACTGAGATGCCGGAAGTCGACCGAACGCCAAAGATGTACATTGGGGGCAAGCAGGTGCGGCCCGACGGTCATTACACGCGAGCGGTTCTCGGGCCGAAGGGGCGGATCGTGGGGCAGGTTGGCGACGGCAACCGGAAGGATATCCGGGACGCGGTTGAGGCGGCCCATGCAGCTCATCTGGCCCATCCCGGCTGGGCGATGCGCCACGGGTACAACCGGTCGCAGATCCTGTATTTCATTGGCGAAAACCTGGCTGCGCGCCGCGAAGAGTTCGCCCGGCGTATCGTCGCCATGACCGGACGTTCGGCGAAATCCGCCCGGGACGAGGTGGAGAAGTCAGTCGAGCGGCTTTTCACTTACGCCGCCTGGGCGGACAAGTACGGAGGCTCTCTCCAGGAGACCACGCTGCGCGGGGTCACGCTCGGGGTCAACGAGCCTGTCGGAGTGCTCGGCATCGCCTGCCCGGACGAGTATCCCCTATTGGCGTTCGTCTCATTGATGGCCCCTGCTATTGCCCGCGGCAACACCGTCGTGATGATCCCCAGCGAGAAGCACCCGCTCAGTGCTACCGATTTTTACCAGGTGCTGGACACCTCCGATGTGCCGCCGGGCGTGGTCAACATCGTCACAGGTGACCGGGATCACTTGACGAAGACTTTGATCGAGCACGAAGACGTAGACGGCGTGTGGTACTTTGGCTCCGCTGAGGGGAGCTATCATGTAGAATACGAGTCGGCAGCCAACATGAAGCGCACCTGGGTCAGCTACGGCCTGGCACGCGACTGGATGAGCGAGGCGCAGGGCGAAGGGCATGAATTTTTGCACGAGGCCACCCAGGTGAAGAACATCTGGGTCCCAACCGGGGAGTGATTCACTGGCATGGTCCAGAGGACCGCGTCTGAGGGATTACGCCAGTGACTCGGATTTAAACGATCCAGAAATATCTTCCCATGGTTCAGCCGTTACCAGGGCTTCTGCAAATTGTTTGTGCCAACTCATAGTTCTTAAGGTTGACTCTCTCGCTGTCCTGCAGCCTCTCAAGTCGCCAGGAGACCCACCGAACCGGCGATCGCCAGCTGCGCAGTGAAATATGTGGCCAGATTCAAGGCGCGGGCTGCTGTGAATGTCCACCGGAAGCGGTTGACAGCCAGGATTGTGTCCGAAAGGATGAACAGCAGCGCCCCCACTGCGGCCAGAAGCGCTCCAGTTTGCCCGGCCTGAATCCACCGCTCCCAGGCCAGCCAGGTCATTATCAGGATGGCTGCAATGTAAATGAGGACCGGTAGTCTCAGTCTGCCGAGGGAAGGAGCGAGAATACTGTAGACAACAACGCCGAAAAAGGTGAGGGGGACGAGTGGCCACCAGATCAGCGAACCGATCTCTGACGCAAAAGCCGTGATGTAGAACAGGTGCGCGCTCAGGAACGCAACCAGCCCGGCCACAAACCGATCCGAAGGCAGCATCAAAAGCACATCTCCCGCCAGGGAAAAGACCAGGCCGGAGATAATCATGTACTTGTAGAATGGGGAAGTGCCCTGCCCCAGGATGGCGATCAGCAGGATAAACCCCATCGTCAGCGGTTTGAAGATGTAAACCTGCAGCCTTGGGCCGCGATATTCCGCCCGGATGTGAATGGCAGCCGAGAGTATGACGAAAAATCCAATTATCCACGTTAACATAATTACCAGTCATTATAACGTAAACTTGTGACGTATTCCACAAAGCCCTCCATGCAACAGAAATATCGTCTTTTCATTCGATCTTTTGCAGAAACCACCGAAAGCCTTTGCTGACGCTCCTGGCTTCTATCGCTTCGTTATTAGCAAGCGGTTCGTATTCCCACGCCGAAAAAGCAGAAGGAGCTGCCGAGATAGCAGCTCCCGTTAATATTCCAATGCCCCCAAGGGGATTCGAACCCCTGTTTCGGCCTTGAGAGGGCCGCGTCCTGGGCCTCTAGACGATGGGGGCTGGAGCGCAGCCATTCTACCATGTCTGCCAGCCCTTGCGAAGGATGCTCTTCCGGTTCGGGTTTTCTTTGCCCGGCGCGGGTGTCACGAACGGCGCGGTGCTGGACGTGGGCATGCTATAATTTCGCTCAGGACTATCTCAATGAAGGAGAAGCGCATGTACGACCGCCAGAAACTTGAGGAACTGCGCCAGGCGCTGGATCGATGGGAAAAGACCTCCCTGCAGCCAGCGCTCACGCGCCTGCCTGAGCGCCAGGAGGCATTTATCACGACGTCCTCTGAACCGATCGAACGCCTCTATACGCCGCTCGACGTGGCGGACATGGATTATCTCGAGGATCTGGGACTCCCCGGCGAATATCCCTTCACTCGCGGTATCCATCCGACCATGCACCGCGGCCGCTTGTGGACCATGCGGATGTTCGCCGGGTTCGGCACCGCAGAGGAGACCAATGCGCGGTTCAAATACCTCCTCGACCAGGGTCAGACCGGGCTCTCGATCGCTTTCGACCTGCCGACCCTGATGGGGCTGGACACAGACTCCCCCGAAGCGTTGGGCGAATTCGGAAAATGCGGCGTAGCAGTTTCTTCATTGAGAGATATGGAGATCCTGCTGGACGGCATCCCATTGGACAGAGTCTCCACCAGCATGACGATCAACTCCCCGGCTGCGATCATCTGGGCGATGTACCTGGCAACCGCGGAGAAGCAGGGTGTGAGGCTCGACCAGCTGCGCGGCACCATCCAGAACGACATCCTGAAAGAATACATCGCGCAGAAGGAATTCATCTTCCCGCCCGAGCCGTCGATGCGCCTGGTCGTGGACACCATAGAGTTTGGTACCGAGAGCGTCCCGCAGTGGAACACGATCAGTATCTCCGGCTATCACATCCGGGAGGCCGGCTCGACTGCGCTTCAGGAGCTGGCATTTACGCTGGCGGACGGGATGGAATACGTTCGCTGGGCGATCCAGCGCGGCCTCGACGTGGACGAGTTCGCTCCCCGCCTGTCCTTCTTCTTCAACGCCCACAACGACTTCTTTGAAGAGATCGCCAAATACCGCGCCGCCCGCCGCATCTGGGCGCGTGAGATGCGCCTGACCTTTGGCGCCAGGGATCCGCGTTCCTGGCTGATGCGGTTTCACACCCAGACTGCCGGGGTCTCGCTGACGGCGCAGCAGCCGGAGAACAACATCGTGCGCGTCACCATCCAGGCCCTGGCGGCTGTCCTGGGGGGCACTCAATCGTTGCACACCAACAGCATGGACGAGGCCCTGGCCCTGCCATCAGAGCACGCGGTCACGATCGCCCTGCGCACCCAGCAGATCCTGGCGGAAGAATCCGGGGTCGCGAATACCATCGACCCGCTGGGCGGCTCCTTCTTCGTGGAGAGTCTGACCAACCGCATGGAGACCCAGGCTTACGAGTATTTCCAGCGCATCGAATCGCTGGGCGGCGTGCTGCCAGCGATTGACAGGGGCTTCTTCCAGAGCGAGATTGCCGACGCCGCCTACCGCTACCAGCGTGAGATCGACGAGAACATCCGCCGCATCGTCGGCGTCAATGCTTACCAGGACTTCAAGCCGTACGAGATCCCCATCCTCTCCATGGACCCCAACGGGTACACGCGGCAGCTGGAGCGCCTGAAGCGTCTGAGGAAGGAACGCGATAACGGGCGCGTCGGGCAGGCACTTGACCGGCTCCGGATCGCCTGCCAGGGGACCGAGAACACCATGCCCTATATCATGGACGCCGTGCGCGCCTACGCCACGCTGGGAGAGATCGTCGCCGTGATGAAAGAAATCTTGGGAGTGTACCAGGAACCAACCTGGATTTAAATCATTGGGAGTAAAATATTCCCCGAAACCCGAAAAATCGAGGTTGTATATGGTCTATATAAAGAAAAATAGTGGTGTGATCGGCATCCTCACCGGCGGAGGCGACGTCCCCGGATTGAACCCGGCGATCCGCGCGGTGACCATCCGCGCCTTGCGGGAAGGCTACCAGGTGATCGGGATCCGGCGCGGCTGGGCTGGCCTCGTGAACATCGTCCGCGAGCCGCAGGTGGATAACAGCCAGAACTACCAGATCCTGACTGAGGAGATCGTCAACCGTGCCGGGCGGACCGGCGGTACATTTCTGCACACCTCGCGGACCCGCCCCAGCCATATCAAAAGAACGGAAGTTCCAGAACACCTCCGGGATGATTACAAAGAAGAGCTGAACGATTTGACCGAAGAAGTCCTCAAGAACCTGGACTTCCTGGGGATCGAATATCTGATCCCGATCGGTGGAGATGACACGTTGAGCTACGCAGTCCGCCTTTACCAGGAAGGCGTCAAGCTGATCGCCATCCCGAAGACGATGGACAACGACGTGCCAGGCACCGATTATTGCATCGGGTTCAGCACCTGCGTGACTCGTACAATCAACATCGCCAACAGCCTGCGGACCATCGCCGGGTCTCACGAGCGCATCATGGTGCTGGAGGTTTTCGGGCGCTACGCCGGCTTCACAGCCATGCTGCCGACGATGGCGGGGGCAGCCAACCGCTGTGTGATCCCCGAGTACAAGTTTGACATCGACCGGCTGACCGAGCTGTTGGTGTACGATCGCAACAAGAACCCCAGCAAGTACGCGGTGGTGATCGTTTCCGAAGGCGCCATGTTCACCGGCGGGGAGATGGTCTTCGCCGACGAGACAACCGATGCCTATGGACACAAGAAACTGGGCGGCATCGGGGATCTGGTCTCCGCTGAGATCAAAGAACGTTCAGCACAGTGCAATAATGGGGTGCCGATCAATATCATCAATCAACGGTTGGGATATATGGTGCGCGGAGGCGATCCAGATGCGATCGATTCAATCGTGCCCATGGCATACGGCAACCTGGCGCTCGACCTGATCCTCGGTGGCATCCACGGGCGGCTGGTGGTGCTCAAGAACGGGCGCTACGACAACGTGCCCATCGAAGTGGTGACCAGCTCCAAGAAAAATGTTAATGTCGAGAAACACTACGATACGAATCGGCTGCGCCCGCTGTACAAGAGCTTCGAAATGAAGCCGCTGTTTATTTTGACCAGCGATTGAGTTACCCGACCTCCCTTGTGACTGGAGCGAAGGACCACTACTCCTGAATCAATTTTATTTCACGATCCCGGTGATGGACAGAATGGCGATCGGGATCAGGATCCAGCCTGCTATCGTCTGGAACCGCATGTAATGCCGGGCAAATCTACGTCCGGGTTTTGGCGTCCACTTCTCTGCCATCTTTAAATCAACGAATGGCAAAAATAGATCCAGGCTGTACCACAATGGACTGTAGTACTCTTTATCGCCCAGCTTTGGCGTGAGATTCCTCCTCCGTGCGACGGTCGAAAAGAGATTTATTTGTCTAATACCCGGGGCCTCGACAAGATCCATCCCACGCTCTTTGCGAAAGATAAAAAAACCGAACAAGACGAAGGCGGCGCTCCAAATGAATGCCAGCTCCGGGCGGCGTCCATACCCGACGGTGTATTCAAGGAAGAGGTCCCACCCTTTTTTGAACAGGTTGTCCGACTCTCTCCGCAGGCGCTGGCGTTGGTTGATATAGACCTGGTCTGCATAATCCAACAACGCCTGTTCGGCGAAGTACTGCTCTAATCTCCCATAGACCTGGGCGCTGTAGGTGGATTGATTAGCGAGATTCAGCAGGTAAGCCAGCGTCTCTTCGTTGTTCGTTGCAGCTGTTTTAATCTTTCTGTACTCCATCCCGTCATACGTCAGGGAGGATGGGTTATTCGGCAGCGAGATCCCCTCCAGGTTGAGGTTCACGAAGTTCGCGTCTTCAAGGATCAGGGAGGACTTGACTGTAACTCGCCGGATAGTGGCGGTGCCGCCGACGTGCATCGATGAGGCATTCAACGCGTTGAGTTGCAGGTTTCCCAACTCGAAATTGCGGATCACGTTGGCTCTGGAAAAGTCCAGAGAGGGCGTTAAAGTAGAGGCCTCGCTGGTCCCCGTAACATTCATGTCAAGAGCGCTGCTTCCACTCAGGTCCAGAGGCCCGGCAATCAGGACGTCCTGGAACAGAGCGTTCCCACCGACCTCCAAATTGCTGAAATTGGCGATCACATCGGGGTCAGTGTTGTTGAATCTGGCTCCGGTCAACTCGAAGGCTCCCGCAACGCTTGCGGAGGAAAAATTCACTCCACCTGCGATAACAGCCTGACTTAAAAAAGTATGTCCTCCGACAGTGATGCTATTGAACGAGGCGATCTGGTCCGGGTTGTTGAAGGCAGCTCCGCTCAGCTGGAGGTTGCTGGCGATGCGGGCTGCGCCGAAATCGACGCCGCCGGAGAAGGTAGTCCGGTCGAAGAGGGCGAGTCCTCCAATCGTGATGCTGTTGAAGGAGATGATCTGGTCCGGGTTGGTGAACTGCGCCTCATCCGCCCAGATCTGGATGCCGGCGTTCACCAGCGTGAAGTCGGCGCCCCCCTCGAAGACTGCTTCCTTCAGGTTGAGGATCCTGCCGATGTGGGCGCTGTTGAAGTCGGCGATCCTGGCCGGATTAGTGAACCGGGCGCCGGTCAACTCCAGGTTGCCTTCGATCTGCGCTGCAATGAAATCCACCCCGCCTGAGAATACAGCCCGATTCATGAGGATAGGACCTCCGACAGTGATGCTGTTGAACGAGGCGATCTGGTCCGGGTTGTTGAAGGCAGCTCCGCTCAGCTGGAGGT
>CAYQDF010000041.1:0-5704 GCA_964416175.1 uncultured Anaerolineaceae bacterium | reverse complement strand
TGTGGGCGCTGTTGAAGTCGGCGATCCTGGCCGGATTAGTGAACCGGGCGCCGGTTAACTCCAGGTTGCCTTCGATCTGCGCTGCAATGAAATCCACCCCGCCTGAGAATTCCGAGTTCCTGACAAAAGCGTGCCCGCCAACTGCAATGCTGTTGAAGGAGGCGATTTGATCGCGGTTTGTAAAATGGGTTTCATCCATGTCCAGGGTGCCGTCGATCTCTGCCGCCCCAAAGTTCACACCCCCCGCGAGGGCAGCGCCTCTTAAGAACACGTGCCTGCCAACCGCCATGCTGTTGAAGGAGACGGATTGATCCGCATTGGTAAACTGGCTGTTTGCCAGTTCCAGGTTTCCATTGATTTGCGCAGCGCCGAAATCCACGGCACCTGAAAAGGTAGAAGTATTGAAAAAACCATTTTGATCGACGATCAGGCTGTTGAACATGGCTGGGCCGTCTGGATGGCTGAAGCGGGTGGAGAAAGCGTAAAAATCGATCCCGACTTCGGTGAGGTAGAACCTCGCCATGTCTTCGAAGGTCGCGTTATCAATCCAAAGTGAACCATCGATCCTCGCCTGTGTAAAATCAACCGGCATCGAAAAGCGGCTGCCGGAAAATACCAGGTCTTCGGCGGCGCGGCTTCTAGAAAAATAAACGGGAGCCTGGAATTCACAGGATTCCAGGTGTAATTCATAGGGGATGTCGATATTTTCAAACAGGACCGGTTCGACGATGATGGCGTTCCGGATCCTGATTCCCTCCCGGGGGACTTCCGTGATCACACCAGTGACCAGGTTTTCCAGGAATTCCACGCCGATCACTCTATCGGAGGTTTCTGTGAAAGCCTCAGCCAGATCAGCGACCTCCCCGTTGGCGACTTTTTCCAGGACCCATGATTCGGCGAGCGGGTTCGCCGCAAGCGATTCTTGAGCCATGGCGTAACTGGGACTGATAACCAGGACAATGAGTATCGCAGTGGAAAAGACTCCCGCGGGAGAAATGGTCACCGGCGGGATCCTTTGCAGTACCGCGTCCAAATTCAATACAATTCTGATGATGTAAGTCAATGTTTTATGGCCCCTTTCAGAAATACGCGGTCGTCGCAAGTTTTAACAGAACCACCCCTATATAGCGAGTTACCTACTGGAATGTGAGGGGCTCGATGTGGATCTGGTCTTCGGGAATGAAAGATTTTAACCGGCTGAGAAGCTCCGGGCACATCCGGGTGGTGAAATTGGGGAACTCAATCAGATACCCCCGACCCCGCTCGAAAACATGGAAAGCGAAGCGATCTTGTCCCGGGAAGGCGATCAGGGTGCCGTAGATCTGTCGGATGCGCAGGTTATCACGGACGGTGTCCCGGGTTGGGCGCAAGATGATCGTGATCATATGCACCTCCTGACTGTCCATGGTCTGCGATGGGGGGAGGATGTAAGGAGGTAAACCCTGCACCACCTCTGGTTGGAGCTCCTCCGCATCGTTTTTGGAAAAGACCGTCTTAGCCTGGGAGGCCGGTTGCGGATAGGTCTCAGGTATGCCCAGCTTGGTGGAGCTATCTGACCCGCTCTGTGCAGATTCTTCAGCCAGTTTGATCGCTCCTTCGGGGTCGGTGACGGCTGCCATGAAGGCGTTAGCCATTTCCCAGTCTGGGGGGAAACTTTCCGGCTGTGGAGGAAGCTCTTCTCCTGAATCGATCTCCAGATCCATCTCACCTGCTTGCGAGAGGGTGTAAAACGCGTCATCAGCCAGCTGCTCGTGGACCTCGCCGGTCGAATGGGAGTCTGTGGATGGTTCCAGTTCCAGAATCTCGTGTGGATCGGAAGCCTGTGTTTCCCCTTCTTCAGCGTCCGAATAGAGTGATCCGGCTGCGGTCTCGATCTCTGGTGGCAGGGGAAGGACCTCCGGCAACGGCAGCGAGGTGACGGGAGCGGCCAACTTCAAATCGGTAGTGATTGAATCTACCAGCAATTTTGCTTCGCTGCTTTGGGGATCGACCCGTCCTTCAACGAGAACAACCGCATCGGTCTGGATCTGGGCCGATATCTGCGCCCAAGTACGCGGGAAAATCACCAGCTCGATCTCCCCCTGTAAGTCTTCCAGGGTTGCAAACGCCATTGTTTTCCCGGTCTTGGTCTGGTGCGTGCGGTAGCGGGTGATGAAACCTGCCACGCGGACTTTTTCCTTCGGGTTCGCTTCTGCCAGCTGCCCCGAGTAGTGTGTGATCTTGTCCGCCAGCTCGCCCATCACCGGGTTCAGGGGATGGTCAGATACGTAGAGGCCGATCAGCTCTCGCTCCCAGTTGAGCTGCTCGCGCCGGGAAACCTCGCTTACCGTCTTTGGCAGATTGATCATCTCCTGGAAGTCAGATTGAGCGCCAAAAAAGGACATCTGCCCCACCTCAACAGCCCGGAAATGAGCGGAGCTGGCCGATATCAGGCGGTCCAGCGAGCTCAGCAAAGCCGGGCGGGGTCCCAGGGCGTCCAGTGCCCCGACCCTGACCAGGCATTCCAGGGCGCGCTTGCCAACCTGGCGCAGATCGACCCGGTGAGTGAAGTCGTTGATGTTCTTAAATGGCCCACCTGTCTCCCTCCCGCGCAGGATTTCGTCGACCGGCCCATGCCCCACATTTTTCACCGCACCCAGACCGAAGCGAATCGTGGCTTTTCCATCCGGGCGATCTTCAATGGTGAAGTCCCACCCGCTGATGTTCACATCCGGAGGGGCGACTTCGATCCCCATTCGGCGGCAGTCAGCTGCATACAGGGCGACTTTGTCGGTTGCATTCTGATTGACGGTCAGCAGGGCCGTCATATATTCAACGGGAAAGTGGGTTTTCAGGTATGCGGTCTGAACGGCAAGTACGCCATAATCCGCAGCGTGGGCTTTGTTGAATCCATAGCGCGCAAATTCCTCCCACTCGTCAAAGATGGCGCTGGCAGTGTCTGGGGGGATGCCGTGCTGGATCGCGCCAGTGACGAACTTTTCCCGGTGTTTGAGCAGTTTCTCTTTTTGTTTCTTCGCCACTGCTTTCCGCAGATCGTCGGCCTCCGGCGCGCTGTATCCCGCCAGGTTCATCACGGCAAACATCAGTTGCTCCTGGTACACCGGATAGCCGTAAGTCTCCTTGAAAATCGATTCTAGAGTTGGGTGGCGGTATTCGACCTTTTCGTCACCGTGCATGCGGCGGATGTACCCGGGGATGAATTCCATCGGACCCGGGCGGAAAAGGGCGACCATGGCGATGACGTGATCCAGTTTTGTGGGCTTCATCTGCATGAGATATCGGCGCATCCCCGACCCTTCGACCTGGAACACTCCGGCTGTCTCGCCCCGCCCCAACAGGGCGTAGGTTTCCGGGTCATCGGTGGGGATGTTCTCGAGCGTGAGATCGATTCCATGCCGTTCCTTGATCAGTTCGCACGCACGCGCAATGATGGTCAGCGTCGCCAGGCCCAGGAAGTCCACTTTCAGCAACCCAAGCGATTCGATGTGAGTCATCTCGAACTGGGTTACAGTTTTGATCGGGCTGTCGTCTGCGGAACTGCCGGTCGGCCGATGCAGCGGCAGGTACTCGATGGTAGGTTTATCGGTGATGATGACTCCGGCGGCATGGGTCCCTGCATTGCGCACAACGCCTTCCATTTGCCGGGCAGTGTCGATCAGCTCGCGGAAATAGTCAGCTGATTCGTAGATCTGTCTGAACTCAGGGACTTCTTCCAGGGCTTCTGCAATACTGACAGGTTTTCCAGGGATGTTAGGGATCAGCTTGGCGGCGCTGTCTACCTCATTAAGCGGGATGTCCATCACCCGGCCCACATCGCGGATAGCAGCCCTGGCGCCGAGGGTGCCAAAGGTGATGATCTGTGCCACCCGGTCGTCGCCGTATTTGCGGGCGGTGTACTCCAGCATCTCCGACCGCCGGTCGTCGCGAAAATCCAGGTCGATGTCCGGCATGGAGATCCGTCCTGGATTTAGAAAGCGTTCGAATATCAGCCCATGTTCGATCGGATCGACGAGAGTGATGGACAGCGTATACGCCACGATGGAACCGGCGGCTGAGCCGCGGGCATTGTAACAGATGCCCTTTTCCTGGGCATAACGGCAGAGGTCCCACACGATCAAGAAGTAAGTGTCGAAGCCCATCTGGTGGATGATTTCCAGCTCGTAGTCCAGCCGGTCGCGGTAACGTGGATCTCCCAGCTTCGGCCCGTAGCGGCGTTCCAGGCCTGCTTCGCACAGCTTACGCAGGTAAGACTGCGGGGTTTCACCCTCCGGCACTTCGAATTGCGGGAGGTGATAGCCCTTAAAACCGAGGTCCAGAGTGCAGCGTTCGGCAATGGAGAGCGTATTGGCGACCGCTTCGGGCACTTCGGAGAAGATGGTCGCCATCTCCTGCGGACTGCGCAGGTAAAAAGACTGGTCGCTCATGCGCATCCGGTTAGGATCGCTGAGCACCGAGCCGGTCTGGATCGCCAGGAGGATATCTTGCAGGCGAGCGTCCTCCGGGTTAATGTAGTGCACGTCGTTGGTGGCGATGTAGCTTGCGCGGTAGCGCTTTCCAAGCTGCAGCAACGCCTTGTTGATCTGATCCAGTCCCGGGATCGCATGTTCTTGCAGCTCGAGGAAATAGCGGTCGGGACCAAACACCTCAAAATACCAATCCAGTTGCCGGCGGGCGGCGTCCAGATTTTCCTGGTGGATCAGACGTGGGATCTCCGCTGACAGGCACCCCGAGGTGCAGATCAGTCCCTGTGAGTGCTGTTCGAGGAATTCGTGATCGATGCGCGGGTAGTAATAAAATCCTTCCAGCTGGGCGGCGGTGGCTATTTTGAGGAGGTTCTGGTAGCCCGTTTCATTTTCTGCCAGCAGCAGCAGGTGGCTGGATTTCTTATCCAGCTGCGTATCCCGGTCGGTCATCCGCCGCGCTGCCAGATACGCTTCGATCCCAATGACAGGCTTGATGCCGACCTGGGTCGCGGCGTTGTAGAACTCGATCACGCCGAACATTGTCCCGTGGTCCGTCAATGCAACCGCGGGCATGCTCATCTCTTTCGCGCGTTTGACCAGCTTCTTGATGTTGCTGAACCCATCGAGCAGGGAATATTCCGAATGCACGTGTAGGTGAACGAAGGACATGACCCGGGATGCAGTAAGGGCAGGACAGCAAAGATTGGTGGAGGACTCAGATATGGGCAAAAGCGCAAAGTCGGTTACCCGCGCCTGGAAGATTATAGCACGCCCCCGCAGAAGGCTCATCAGGCTTTAACTTAAAATATTCGCCAGGGATCTATGGTATAACCCAGGGGAGCGTGGCACATGCTGGACCCTGATCCAATAACAGTAAAATCTGCAGTCTCTCTCCTTCAGGATACCCCCCTGTTTCGAGATTTGGAGGCGGCGCAGCTCGAGGGTGTGTTGAAGGCTGCCCAGCAGGTGAAAATCAGCCGCGGGGAGTACCTTTTCTTACAGGGCGACCCGGCTGAGCGGCTGCACCTCTTGCTCCAGGGCTCTCTCAAATTAACCCAGGTGACGGAGGACGGCAAACAAGTCGTGATGAAATACATCAGCCCGGGAGAGGTTTTTACGGTGCTGGCTGTCCTGGAAGGGGTTGTGTATCCAGCTTCGGCTGAAGCTGTCACCGACAGCCTGCTCCACGATCCGCGGCGCGGCTGGGGTTTATCAATTGCCGTTTGAATCCTTCGTGGAGG
>CAYQDF010000040.1:0-25486 GCA_964416175.1 uncultured Anaerolineaceae bacterium | reverse complement strand
TTTGATATTCCTCGCCGATTTCGATGTATCGGTTGGCGATCGGGTTGACTTCGACCAGCTCCTCCCGCACGCGCTCAAGCGGCCGGTTCTTTTGGAGCCAGAGACGCATCAGGGACACGACGAAGCCGTTCTCCCGGGTGAGGACATCCTTTTCTCGCAGGTGAAGCAGCGCCCTGTTCAGGTCCGATTCGCTGTAGCGAACCCGCTGGTAGTTCAGTATGCGTGCCAGCTTCTGGTCGCTCGCTCCGCTATCCGCCTGGGCAAGGCACGCCAGGACCCATTTTTCCAACGGAGAAGCCTCGTCCCAGACGAATTTCAGGTTGACCGTCCCGCGTTCGATGACATCTTCAAGGACAGCCTCCACGTCACCCGGGTCGACAGAGCGTCTGCCGGTCTTCTGGCACACCGAAAACAGCTCATGGCACATGAGTTGGGTGAAGTAAGGGTGCCCGGCGGTAGTCTGGTAGATGCGGTCGATGGCGTCCGGGTGATAGGTGAGCACTCCTTCTACCGGGCGGATGATCAGCTGGCGGCAGTCCTCCTGGGCCAGGAAGCTGATCTTCCTGTAAAGGGCAGATTTAAAGAAGTTCGTGTAAGCCGCCTGCATGTTCTCCAACTTATGTCCGGAAGAGCCAATGGAGAAGATGAAGCTCAGTTTTTCGTGGTCGAAGAGGCGGCGGAGATAGTCGATCAGCGGTCTGGCGAGGGTTTCCTGAATCTCCGGTTGGTCCAGCGCGTCGAATTCGTCGAAGGTCAGCAGCAGCGATTTGTCTCCCAGCAGGGACCAGACGCCGGGAAGAAATAGAGTCTGGAGGGGGTCCCCCTCTTCCCTGAAGGCAGATTGCTCCGGGACGTCCACGATCAGGCCGCATTCCTGGCGCAACGTGCGGGAGATCTCCCGCGCCAGCCACCACAGAAATCGGTCCAGAGTGGTGTTGGTGCGCCCCTGCAGGTCGAAAAAGACCTGGATGTATTTTGAGGACAGGTGGTGGGGGATCTGCTTCAGGACCGAGGTCTTGCCGACCCGGCGCTGACCGTGGATCACAAGGATGTTGTTGACGTATTGCCCGGCAAGGCTGCGCTCGATCCAGTCGAACACGTCCTGGCGGCCAAAGAACATGCTCCTTTCGACCACCGGCGCGCCAGCGATGTATGGGTTGAGGATTTCACCCACTTCCACCCCTCACGCAGGGAGAACTCCTGCCTGCGAAGATGCCCGAGAAGGCGAGGAGGATGCCAGATATTCGCGAGTTAATTATATATGAAATATTGTTACATGTTTCACGAAATCCCGGGAAGGGACTCGTTAATCAGCCGTGGTGTTCGTGTCCGGCGTGGGACATGCCCTCTTCCAGGTATTTTTCCGGGTCCTTTTCGAACGCCGCCTTGCAGCCTGGCGCGCAGAAGTAATAAGTCTTGCCTTTGTACTCCGACTTCCAGACCGCTGTCTTTTCTTCGACTTCCATCCCGCACACAGGATCGATGGCCATCCAGTTTTACCTCCTTTGATGTAGTGTTATGGGCACGCCCGCCGGCCGCGCTTCGGGCTGCCGGGAAAGAAAGATCATTTGCAATCGATGTCGATTTCCCGGAGTGCCTGGATTATACCGAAAACCCAGGAGATATTAAGATTCTTATAACAAAAATCATACCGATAAGGCGACGAAAGTCACTGAGCATTCGGTTCTAAAGTAGATATTATATTGCAAATGATTTGCAACAAGCGGGTACAAGATGTGTGAATTGATCGAGAAAGCGCGGACTCGCCTTCACTCCCAGGGAGGTCGGATGACGGCGCAGCGGCGACTGATCCTGGAAGTCCTGGAGCACTCCGGCGATCACCCGACCGCGGAGGAAGTCTATTTCCTCGTCAAGCAGGCCGACCCGAACCTCAATCTGTCTACTGTCTACCGCACGCTGCGCTGGCTGGAGGCCGAGGACCTGGTCAGCACTCGCCTCTTTAATGAGGGCCGCCGCCAGGAGCGATTCGATGCCGCCCTGCCCAGCGAACATCACCATTTCATGTGCGTAAAGTGCAAAGGGGTGATCGAATTCGATACCGACCTGATCGCGGCGATCAAAGATCAATTCGAAAAAGATAGCGGCGCGTCCGTCGAATCCGGCTCGATCGTCCTGTACGGGCTGTGCCCGATGTGCCGGCGTGGAGCAGCGCCCTCGAGTGAGAGTGGTTAGCCTCATGAGTGCAAGCTGCCACCCGACCCTGTCGAACACCGCGGGCTTCCACAGCTCGAACATTGCGCTTGTCGGCCATCCCAATGTGGGGAAATCGGTGATCTTTCAGAAGCTGACAGGCCAGCACGTGATCATCTCCAATTATCCGGGCACGACCATCGAGCTGGCGCGCGGCGCGGCGAAACTGCTGCCGGGTGTGGTCCTGGTCGATACACCGGGAGTGGTGACTTTTCCGCCGCGGACGGAAGATGAGCAGGTGACAGCTCACGTCCTGCTCTATGAGGACCTAAGGGCAGTCCTGCAGGTTGGTGATGCCAAAAACCTCAGGCGGACGTTGCTTCTGACCGTACAGCTGGCTGAGATGGGGCTGCCCCTCGTCCTGGCGTTGAACATGACGGACGAAGCCCAAAGCCGGGGGCTGGCGGTGAACCACGCCTTGCTTGCGGAATATCTCTCCCTCCCTGTCATAGCAACCACGGCTATCCGTGGGCAGGGGATGCAGGAGCTGGTAGCTGCACTCGAACAGGTCAACATTCCACAGTTCCGCCTCGGTTATCCGGCGGAGATAGAAGCCGCGGTGGCGGCGTTCTGCGCTCGATTCGGGGAATCCCTCCCGGGGTCGGCGCCGATCGCACCCCGCGCGCTTGGATTGCTCTGGTTCAGCGGTGATCGCGTCAGCGAGGAATGGCTGAGAGAACAGCTTCCCCCGGCGGTTCTGCAGGAGCTGCGATCCCTCAGGGAACGCCTGCAACTGTCATTCGTCGAGCCGCTCCAGCTGGTCATCCAGGAGACTCGGAGAGCGTACGTCGACCAGCTCTGCACGGCTGTGGTTGTGCAAAGCAGTTCCACTGGTTGGGGAGGTGCCCATGCAGTGCTGAGCAGGTTGACCACGCACCCGGTGTGGGGATGGCCGATCCTGGGCGTTGTCCTTTACGGGCTGTACTGGTTTGTGGGGATCTTTGGTGCCGGCACCCTGGTCGGATTCCTGGAGGAGGAGCTGTTTGGTGGTTTGATTAATCCCTGGATCACCAGTATTCTCCGGGAACTCATCCCCTGGGCTTTGCTCGCCGACCTGCTGGTGGGGCAATACGGGTTGTGGACGATGGGGATGACCTACGCGTTCGCCCTGATATTGCCGATCGTGACGACGTTTTTCCTTGCGTTTGGGATCATGGAAGATTCAGGCTACCTGCCGAGGCTGGCGGCGCTCAGCAACCGCCTGTTCCAGCTCCTGGGGCTGAACGGCAAAGCCGTCCTGCCCATGGTGTTGGGGTTGGGCTGCGTGACCATGGCGACCCTGACCACGCGCGTCCTTGAGAACCGGCGGGAGCGGCTGCTGGTCACCTTGCTTCTGGCGCTGGCGGTGCCGTGTTCCGCCCAGCTGGGCGTTGTGATGGGCATGCTGGCCGGCATCTCTTTTACCGCAACACTCATCTGGAGCGGGGTGATCTTCCTGGTCCTGGTATCTGTCGGCTGGCTGGCCGCCCGGCTTGTGCCTGGAGAGCGATCCCTCCTGCTGGTGGAGCTGCCTCCGCTCCGGGTCCCGATGCTCTCGAACGTGCTGGTCAAGACCCTGGCGCGGGTCGAGTGGTACTTGAAGGAGGTCGTCCCGCTTTTCCTGCTGGGCACCGGCCTGCTGTTCCTGCTGGATAAGACGGGCTGGCTTGCCTGGCTCACCAGGCTGGGAGAGCCCCTGGTGAGCGGCTGGCTCGGCTTGCCGGCGCAGGCCAGCGCAGCTTTCCTGGTCGGTTTCCTGCGCCGCGATTTTGGCGCCACCGGGCTGTTCGTCATGGAATCTCAAGGACTGCTGACTCCCCTCCAGGTGGTCGTCGCCATGGTGACTGTCACCCTTTTTATTCCCTGCATTGCCAGTGTGATGATGATCGCCAGGGAGCGTGGCTGGCGAACGGCTTTAGGGATGCTGGCATTGATCATGCCGCTGGCGTTCCTGATAGGTGGTATTCTAAGCCGGGTGCTTTCCTGGACAGGCTGGGGCGTATGAAGACCTTCACCAATTGCCCGATGTGCGGATATCGGTATGAAGTTGGTTCAGGGCCAGCCTGCCAGAGCTGCCCGCTGAACAGGGGATGCGGGCTGGTCTGCTGTCCGGCATGCGGGTATCAGAGTGTTGCGCCCGAGCACTCCTGGTTGGCCTCGAAGGCAAGATCGTGGTTCTCGCCAGGTCGGTCAAGACGATGGAGGCGAAGGCGACACCATCGCTTTTGCCTGACTCTGCTGGACGTCCCGGTGGGGTACCGGGCAAGGGTGACCGGATTCCTGGAGGGTTTCCCGGCGGAAAGGCGGGCGTCTCTGCAGGCTTATGGTCTTTCGCGGGACGATTGGGTCACCGTGCTGCAAAATTCGCCGGTCACTGTGGTCCAGCTGGATAACACCGAGCTCGCGCTGGAGAATGAACTGGCTGAGAGAATCCAGGTGAGCCAGATCTTGAAGGAAGAACAGGATGAGAATCGCCAATGACGTGACAGAGCGGGTGGGGAACTCGCCGTAAGCGCGCATCGGGGGCCAATTCTTCATCGACCACGGCATGGGGGTGGTGATCGGCGAGACCGCTGAAGGGGGAGACTGTGTCACGATGTACCACGGCCTCACCCTGGGAGGGGCGGATCTCTCGAAAGGCAAGCGGCACCCCGCGCTGGGGGATAACGTCTTCGGGGCGGGAGCCAAGATCATGGGTCCCATCACGGTCCAAACTCATACCTAACAAGATTGGGAGGCCGCGGCCTGCCAGGCACGGGTTTACGGGAATTTTACGGTGGTAAAATCCCCTGAACTGCGGTTCTGTTTGTAGCGTAAGGGGAGGCACATGAGGACTCAGGGGCAGGTGAAGAATTCGGCAAAGATTCTGGTCATCGAGGATGATGACCTGGTTGCCCGCACGGTTGAGCGGACTCTGCGGACTGATGATTTCAGGGTTGCCATTGCCAGGGATGGAGAGGATGGCTTGAAGCAGGCGCGCAAACTCCTCCCGGATCTGGTCATCCTGGATGTGATCATGCCCGGCATGGATGGCTATGCTGTGTGCCGCGCCATGCGCTCCGATCCCCAACTGGCGGAAATCCCTGTCCTTTTCCTGACCGCGAAGATCAAAGACGAGGACCGCATCAACGGTTTCCTGGTCGGGGGAGACGATTATCTCACCAAGCCGTTCAATGTGGACGAGCTGCGCCTGCGCGTGCGGGCCATCCTGCGCCGGACTCAGTACAGGGAAGCCCCTCAGAGCGAGCGCGGCGATCTGATAGACGAGCCGCTCGAACCATCTGTCCGAAAAATCGTCGAAGAGATCCTCGCCCGCACGCGATACGCGCAGCCCTACCGCCCTTTGGTGTCCGGCCGGTTCGTGCTGGACACCCAGTCCTACGAGCTCCACACCCCCGGCCGCGGCGTGGTGCGGCTGACCCCGATCCAATACGACCTGGTCTATCACCTGATGAGCCACCCCGGCGAGATCTTCTCACCGGCGCGCCTGCTGGATGAGGTCTGGGGGTACCCGGTGGACACAGGCAGCCCGGACCTGGTCAGGGTGCACGTCAAGAAGCTGCGCGAACGGGTGGAGGCAGATCCAGCATCTCCCGAATTCATCCGCACCGTGCCCGGCTATGGTTACACGACCGGCCCCACACATACCCCGGGATGATCGAACTCATAGATTTCCTGGCGCGCCTGAATGATGCTGATCTGACCTCGGATGGGGAGCAAGCCAGGTTGTTGGGAGAGCTACGCCGCATGCTGGGCGCTGCTTCCGCCGCGCTGTACCTGGTCGTCCAGGCCGGCGAGCATCGCACCGTGAAAAAGGTCCTGAAAAGCGAGACTGCCCTGTCTGCGGAGGAAGTGGGGCAAACCGAGGCTGCCCGGGTCTGGCACATGCTGGGCCAGGATAGCGGCAGCCAACCGGAAATTCCATCGACCTGGATTCCCCTGACTGCCGATGGAGTAGCTGTGGGCGCAATCCGGCTGGATTGGGATCAGGGTGCGCACCCTGAAGCGGATCTTGCCAGGGTGTTTCCCTCTCTGGGCGAGCTGATCGCGCAGGTTTTCATCAGAGCGGAAAAGTTCAACCAGCTCAAACGGGCCGTCGAAGAACTGCATTCCAGTCGCCAGCAGCTCTTTCACTCCCGCAACACGCTGCGCGCGCTGTTCGACAGCAACCCGGCGTCGATCTACATTGTCGACCGCAGCTACACCCTGGCGGCGGTCAATATGAGCCGCGCCCGGCTGGCGGGTCAGCCTCCGCAGAAGCTGGTCGGAGAACGCTGCTATACAGCCCTCTTCCGGCGCGCTCTACCCTGCCCGGGGTGCAGGGTAGGCGAGACCCTTGCGAATGGAATCCAAACCCAGCGTTTGGAGCGGCGTTGGTCGAAGGAGGCGGTCACGGACCTCGAGATCAGCGCCTATCCGATAGCTGATGAGAAGGGGGAAGTCCACCAGGCTTTTCTCTTCGAGGAAGACGTGACCGAGCGCAGGCGGCTTGAGGCATCCCTGGTCCACACGGAAAAACTGGCAGCGATCGGGCAGCTGGCGGCGGGCGTCGCCCACGAGATCAACAATCCCCTCACCGCTATAATGGCGAACGCCGAACTGCTCCTGCGCTCTCTTTCCCCAGAAGACCGGGAGCAGCGCGAAATGGCTGAGATCATCGTCGAAGCCGGGAAGCGGGCTTCCCAGTCGGTGCGCGACCTGCTGGACTTTTCCCGGCGTGAACCTGATGAGTTGGCAGCTGCAGATGTCAACGAGACCATCCGACGGACTGTGAATCTGATCCGGCACGATCTGCAGGCGCACTCCATCACGCTGACCTTCGATCCGGAAGAGAGCCTGCCCCTCGTTGCTGGCAGCCCGGACCAGCTGCAAAGCGTCTGGCTCAACTTGCTCATCAACGCCAAACAGGCCATCGAGCCCAATCCAGGCGAGATCCATATCGCAACCCGGCGGGCGGGGGGCGACGTCCAGGTGACGGTTACTGATAACGGCGCTGGTATCGACCCGGCGCAGCTGGATCACCTTTTCGAACCATTCTACACAACGAAAAATGCCGGGTATGGGACCGGCCTCGGTCTTTCGGTCTGCCACCGCATCGTGACCGGCTGCGGGGGCGATATTCAGGTCAGCAGCCAGCCGGGAGCGGGTACGACGTTCACGGTCACACTGCCGGTATCCAAATAATTAAGATGTGAAATGAAAAACCTGTACATCTACCTGACGAACCAACACCATTGATAAAATATCGAGGGTCTCCGCTCAATCCAGGTACGTGATCGCCAGTGGAGGGGCGCCGCATGGGAGGGTCAGCTCGAGCGCCAGACAGTCTTCGCAGAGCAGGAGCGTGACCAACTGATCGCCGTCGCGACCGACCTGCACGAGCGCGCTTGCCACGGCGGGACGACCGCAATCGCAAGACAGCCGCGACTTATCCCCTTTTTGCGACTTTTTGGATTTTTTCCCAGGTTCTTGTCTTGTAAGCTTCCAGGTGACCATGTAAAACCTCCATTTTCACCATCATGGCGCGCAGGTCTTTCTTCCCCCGGGCGCCCATCCTGGCGTAAAGCGCCCGGGCGTGGGTCCGCACGGTTTCCAGGCCAACCCCTAAGATCCGGGCGATCTCAAGGTATGTCTTGCCTTCTAAGATGAACAATGCGATCTCCTGCTGGCGGTAGGTCAGCGTGTTCCACCGGCAGCGCAGGTCGCGTTCCGATCGCTCGCGCTGCCAGGCCAGATCCGCCAGCAGGGCGGCGATCGCCAGCTCGGGTGAATCTTGTTTATCCGCCAGGGTGTAGAACGCGTCGATGAATTCCTGGTCCAGGTCGAGAGATACCTTCACTCGCGTTTCGTTAACGCCACCTCCAGTGTGGCGGTAGAATATGGAACATTTGTTCTATCCAATAGTACTGGATTATCTGCGTGCAAGTCAAGGGGTAAAGCGAAAAATCCCCCCAAAAATACTCTGGACTACCCCACGCGGGTTATTGTGCCCAAATGAGTCGAAGTTGTATAATTCGACCGGCTATGTCTCAGGATCAGGTCGTGAGCGAGACGGGGGCGTCAGGCTGTACCGGATCCCAGGTCGTCCCGGAGCTGCTCGAGATGGGCTTTCGGGTCCGGGGGACGGCGCGCGGCGTTGGGATGGGCTTCGTGGATGTGCGGGACGTGGCACGAGCGCACATCCTGGCCATGACGGTCGAAGAAGCCAGGGGACGCCATCGTGAAGCTGGCTTCTTACACTTATCCGCCCCGGGGCGGGGTCCTACCTGCGGACGCATGTTGGGAAGGTGATCCAGTTCGATAACCGGAAGATCAGGCAGGAGTTGGGGATCGAGTTCATGTCCGCCAAGCAGAGCATCCTGGACACCGCCGAGGACCTGCTCCGCTGGGGGCATATTGAGAGACCAGGAGGGGTGAAGTGCGAGAAGTGATACCCGAAGTTATACGCCGATTTTTTCGGCGGCGTAAACGGGGGTCAACCAGTGGCGGTACTTGGGATGGCGGCCGCGAACGACTCTGGCATACAGCTCACGCAGCTGGCTGGTGATCGGCCCCATTTCGCCTCGGCCAATAGCCCGGTAGTCGACTCGGGTGACGGCGGTGACGGCCGCCGCGGTGCCGGTCATGAAGAACTCATCACTCAGGTAGACCTCCGTGCGGTCGATGGGGCGCTCGACGACCGGGATGCCCAACTCCTCGCGCGCCAGTTCGATCACGGTGCGGCGGGTGATCCCTTCGAGGATATTGTCGGTGACTGGCGGGGTGACCAGGGCGCCGTTGCGGACCATGAAGATGTTCATGGCGCTCCCCTCTGAGACATGTCCGTCTTGGGTGAGCACCAGCGCTTCGTCGAAGCCGGCGTTGACCGCGTCGGTCTTGATCAACGCCGAGTTGGCGTATGCACCGCTGACTTTCCCGCGAGCGGGGATCATGTTGTCGTCCACGCGCCGCCAGGAAGAGAATGTCACGTGGGCGTTTGTATCATTGGCGACGTATCGTTCGAAAGCGACGGCGACGATTGAGAGCTCGTCGTGTAACCCGTGGAGCTTGACGCCGATGATCTCGTCAGCCTTGAAGGCAAGCGGGCGGATGTAGACATCGCACCGGAAGCCTTCGGCACGCAGCAGCTCGACCGTGGCCGCCGTCAGGCTTTCCGGGGTGTGGTCCAGTTCCATGAACATGATGTGGGCGGAGTGAAGCAGGCGCCGGTAGTGGTCCGGGGAGCGGAAGATGAAGAGCTGTTCTTCTTCTTCATTCCAGTACGCGCGCATCCCCCCGAAGACAGACGTGCCGTAATTGAGCCCGTGGGTCAACACGCCCACTTTAGCTTCCGAATAAGGGACGATCTTGCCTTTGAAATATGCGTAATTGGGAAGGTCCACCGGTGCCTCCTGGTGAAGAAATCGGACGACTTCTCTCCTGGATTAAATTATAACCCAGGAGCGAAAGGCCGAGATTACAACATAATTAATATCAGTTCAGAATAACCGCCGTTTCGGCTGCGTGGCGGGCATCCCCGCAGTACCCGCGGGACATGTCAGCGCGGAACAGGGTCAAAGTCCCGAGCTTGCGAGGGAGTAGTCGCAGAAGCCCGCCACTCCGCTCAGCGCGCTGGTTTGTTTTATCCCGAATTCATGTTTAACAGAAGTTACGCCGTTCAGGAGAAACCTCATACCCACTGCGTAAGTCCTGTTAATAATTCTTACGTCAGACGATCCATGAAGGTCTTAATCTGGCAGTTGAGATATTTCAGCCTGGACTGTATCATTCGTGTTTTCATACGCTCCTTAGTGTATAAATAATATGATATACTCACTCCCGATACTCTCAATTCCGCCATCATCAACCCAATAGTTCGCCCGCTATGCGCCACGTGTCCTCCAATGGGGTAATCAAATGGTCACCGGTGAGGGGTTCATCAGGCACAAACCTCTGATCCTGATTTCCATCCTAATAATCGTCCTCCTTTTTATACAGGCCAGCGCGTCTTTCCGCCTGTTCTGCCTGCCGAATATACTTCGTTTCGAATTGACAGGGTTCCGGATCTGTGATCCTTCCCTCTGGCCTTTCATGAGCTACCCGATGTACAGCATGCCGCACTATCCCGGGGAAAGGTTGGACCGGCCGCGCATCTACGCCATTTTGGGAGATCGCCGTCAGATGCTGATCCGTCACACAGATCTTGGGTTGACGATCACTCAATATATCAACCTCTACCGCGAGCTGCTGGAAGCGCGAGATGAAGAATTGGCACTGACGGTATCCAGCCTGTTTGAACAGTCGAAGGGCGATCGGGTGATCGCAATCCGGTTGGCGAATCATCCTGCGTTTTTCACGAAAAGCGGTTTCTTCCCGGGACCGGTCCGGTCAACCCGTACGATCTGGTTACAGCCGGCATGGTGGGAAAAATGAGCAGACTGGTCACAACCTGGAACCGATACTGGTTCCGCCCGGCTCCCCTCCTGGATCTCGCTATCGCCCGCATTGTCGCCACTTCTGTGCAGCTCTTTCTTCTCTTGTTTGTCCGAGATAGAATCGATCGCGCCCTCAGGCTGGCGTCTTTGCCGGATGTCTTTTTTAAACCTCTGCCGGCACTGCGTCTGGTCGCCGATCTCCTTGGCTTGTCGCCGCGTCTGGTTCCAGACGAGATCGTGTTTGTTGCGTGGGTGACGATCGCCTGCGGCCTGCTGGGGATGGTCGGATTGATGACGAATGTCAGCTTGCTGGTCTTTACAATGGGGAATCTGTTGTTGAACGCGTTTGTTTATTCATTTGGCGAATTCCACCACACCGAAGGGATCATGATGCTCACTCTACTCATTCTGTGTTTGAGTCCCTGCGGGCGGGTTTTCTCGGTTGATTCGGTGGTCGTTGATTTTATAAGGAGAAGGATTGGAAGACGGAAGGATGACACGCCAATCCTGGCGCGAATGAGTGTGTACGCCCGCTGGCCCGGGCTGCTGGTCGCCTGGCTGTATGGGCTTATTTACCTGTCGGCTGCCGCGGCAAAGATCTCCAGAGGTGGGCTCGATTGGATGAACGGCTATACCCTGCAATTCAACCTGCTCGATTCCGGGGTGAGAAGCGTCACGCCGCTTGGGGTCTGGTTAGGCCAGCAACACCACCTGTTGATCCTGCTCTCCTGGGTGGTGATCGTAATTGAAAGCACTTTTTGGATCGTGCCGCTGGTTCCGCGATTGACCTGGGTCTATGTCCCTCTCGGCATCAGCCTGCATCTTGGGATACTCCTGGCTATGGGGCCGGATTTCTACGAGTTCTTCGCGCTGTATGCCGCGATCATCCCCTGGACTGCGATAGCCAGTTACTTCCCCCAGACTCGGAGCACGCTGAATCTCATAATATAATTCAGGTTGCATGGCGGCTGAACTACAGGTCCCTCCAGAACGCCACATCCGGCGGAAGGGAGATGGTGCTCAGGCCAGGACCTGGCGGGCGCGCTCTGCAGCATGTATGAGGAGAGGCCAGCGATGAAACGAGCAGTGAGCATCAGCATTGGTTCATCTAAACGGAACAAGTCAGTCGAAGTCGAATTGTTGGGGGAAAAGGTGTGCATCGAGCGCATCGGCACCGATGGGGACATGGAGAGAGCTGCCCAGCTCTACCGGGAGCTGGATGGAAAAGTCGACGCCTTTGGGGTCGGTGGGGCCGACCTCGGACTGCGAGTCGATCAGAAGTGGTACCCGCTGCATTCGGTGAAGCCCATGGTGCGCTTCATCCATAAAACGCCGGTCGTAGACGGCGCGGGGTTGAAGAATACCCTGGAGAACCGCCTGGCGCCGTTCATCGAAGTTAACATCGGCAGCCAGATCGAGGAAAAGAAAGCCCTGATCATGGTGGGTGCAGACCGCTGGGGGATGTCCACGTCCTTCGTTGGTGCCGGTTACGAATGCATTTTCGGGGACCTGATGTTCGGCCTGGGTCTGCCTCTCCCTCTCCGTTCGATCCGCGCTTTAAAGATGCTGGCTGCCATCATGATGCCGGTGGTGGGGCGGTTTCCCTTTGAATGGCTGTATCCGACCGGCGAGAAGCAGGAACACCGGACCCCCAAATTTACAAAGTATTATCTTTGGGCGTCGGTGATCGCGGGTGACTGCCACTATGTTAAACGCTACATGCCCGACCGGCTCGAAGGGAAGGTGATCGCCACCAACACCACCACCCAGGAAGACGTCGAAATCTTCCGCGAAGCGGGTGTCAGGTATCTGGTCACATCGACGCCCGTCCTGGATGGCCGCTCTTTTGGTACGAATATGATGGAGGCCGCCCTGGTCGCCGTGGCGGGGAAAGGACGCCCCCTCACCGACCAGGAGCTGGCAGCAATGCTTGACCAATTGGGATTCGAGCCCCAGCTTCAGGAGTTGAATTGAATGGATGCGATCGTCATTGCTGGAGGCGTACCGGCTCCAGACGAACCTCTGTATGCATATTCGCAGGGACGGCCCAAAGCGTTACTGGAGATCGCTGGCAAGCCGATGGCTCAATGGGTCCTTGATGCGCTGTCTGGCGCCAGCACCATCGAACGCGTGGTCGTGATCGGGCTGTCAGAGGCTGACGGTGTATTCGGTGATGGGCGATTCACTTTTGTGCCATCCCAGGGCGGCTTGCTCCAGAATGTCCGCGCGGGAGTCGAAAAAGTGTTGGAACTCAACTCCTCTGCTCGCCACGTCTTGACCGTTTCCTCGGACATCCCGGCGATCAGGCCAGAAATGGTCGATTGGCTGGTGAACACCACAAGCGAGACCGACCACGATGTTTATTACACTGTCATCACCCGCGAGGTTATGGAAAAGCGGTTTCCGGCATCCAAGCGGTCGTACGTTCGCATGAAAGATGTCGAGGTCTGCGGGGGAGACATGAACATGATCCGGGCGCGCACGGTGATGACGAACGAAGCCTTGTGGGAACGCCTGCTGGCTGCTCGCAAGAATGCCATGAAGCAGGCTGCGCTGCTCGGGTACGACAACCTGTTTCTGCTGCTGACGCGGCGCATCACCATGGACGCTGCCGTGGCGCGCGTCGCCCGGCGGATGGACATCACCGGGCGAGTCGTCTTCAGCCCATACGCAGAGCTCGGGATGGACGTGGACAAGCCCCACCAGCTGGAGATTTTGCGCGCCGACCTGGAAGCCAGCCAGGTGGGAAGGGCCTGATCCCCCGATGCGCGCTCGTCTTCAGGCTTTAGACCAGCGCTTCGCCTGGCTCTCGGAAGGGGTGGACCGCTCCAAAGTGCTGCGCCTGGCCTGCGCCGTTCTGGCTCACTCGGGAGATTCCTGGTTCTGGCTAGTCGGTTTGGGACTGCTCTGGTGGCTTGGGGATGCAGGCTGGTCTCAGCGCGCCCTCCTGATGGCAGTCGGGATCCTGCTCACGGCAGCTCTCGTGATGGCGATCAAGTTCACCGTGCGGAGAAGTCGGCCAGCCGGGGAATGGGGGCGCATCTACCGCCGCACGGACCCCCACTCTTTTCCCTCGGGGCACGCCGCCCGGGCGATGATGCTGGCCATCCTTGGAGTGGCGCTCGGTCCACTCTGGTTTAGCGTGGTCCTGCTCGTGTGGGCGCCCCTGGTTGGGCTGGCGCGCGTCATCCTGGGCGTTCATTACCCGTCCGACGTCGTTGCCGGGATGGTCCTGGGGGCGGTGATGGGGGGAGTGGTTTTGATGGTCATTGGGTGACGCGGTCTTCCAGCTGTGCGCTGAAGATGGCGCTGGCATTTTGGGAGGATCCCGGAGTCGCTCCGGATTCGACCTGCCTTGGATCTCTTGGGGGACTGGATTTTATATATCAGCCGAGTTCTGACTTGAACATTTCTATTGCCGGGATGGCGGTCGGATCGACGCCGTAGGCCATCGCCAGGTAGTAGGCGGTGTAATCGCCGAAGTGCAGGGTCGTCCACTGGTGCGCCAGGGGAGTATCCCCGGCTGCGTCGATGAAGTCTGTGTTCAAGCCCTCCAGCATGAATGCTTTCTTGGTCAGGTTCGTGCGCAGCTGGTTGCGCGGGTGGCAGGAGGGAGCGCGCAGAAAGAGCACCATCGTGTGGGCCACGGCATCCTCCGGGTTGGCGCTCCCGGCCAGGGTGTTGTGGTCGGCTTCAGGAAGAGGTTCGAAGCTGGCCCAGGCCTTCGCCACCTCGTTGATCTGGGTTTTCCACCGGCGGGCAACAGGCTCTAGCAAGTCTGCGCCCACGACCGTCACCCAGCGCCCGAAGAGCTGTCCGGCCATGCGCTTGGCAGGGTTGCCGGCCGCTGGCACCCCGGCGGCCAGGGTCTCCGCCTGCACGGCCATCGCCTGGACTGCGCCGCGCAGTTCATCTTCTGGGTTGGGGATTAAACCCAGGCGGGCGAGAGCGGCCAGGAGAAGCCCAGCGGAGAAACCCACCGCGGCGCGCGGCTGCCCCGTGTGCTCGAAGCGCCAGAGCAGGCTTCCCGATGCCTGGCAGGACCTGGCGAGTTCACCCCCGGTCGCCAGGGCCAAGGTAAGGCAACCGCGCGCGAGCGCTGTTTTGAAAGCATCCAGGGTCTCCTCCGTGTTCCCTGAGTGCGACGAGGCGAGCACCAGGGTGCCGGGACCTTCGGCCCAGGCGGGCAGGCTGTAGTTGCGGTGCACAATGAGCGGCACTCTGCAGGTGGACGCCGTGTAGGCAGCAACCAGGTCGGCGCCGATCGCGGAACCGCCCATGCCTGCCACCACCACGCGTTCGATCCCTTCCCATGGTGGAAGAGGCAGCTCGCGTCCCAGCTCCCAGGCATTTTGCACCTGGGAGGGGAGGCCAACGATATGTGAGAGCATGTCCGATCGGTCGATCTCCTTGAAGGCGGAGGGGTCATCGAGGTTGATCATCGGTTTCATTCCTTGATGAGGCGGTAAATCTCCCGGCGCGGCCAACCTGATTCGGCAGCCAGCTGGGCGGCGATCGCGGCGGGGGGTATTCCCTGCAAAATCTTCTTCCGAATCGCGGTCCGGACCTGCTCGGGCGACCAGCTTTCCTGGACTGGTCTATGACCGGCGACGACCAGAGTGAGCTCTCCTTTGGGCTGTTGGTCCTGGTAGTGGTCGCGCGCTTGGCTCACTGAGCCGTGGAAGATCTCCTCGTGGAGTTTGGTGAGCTCGCGGGCCACGGCAACCGGCCTGTCGCCCAGGACTTCTTGCAGGTCAGCGAGGGCAGCCAGCAGGCGGTGAGGCGCTTCGAGGAAGATGAGCGTGTACGGGAGATCGGCCACACTTCCCAGGCGGCTGCGTCGTGCGGTCTTTTTGACCGGCAGGTAACCCAAGTAAAGGAATGCATCCGTCGGCAGGCCGGAGGCGACCAGGGCGGCGATCGGCGCGCTCGGCCCCGGGATCGGGCTGACCGGGTGGCCGCGCTCTACCGTAGCCCGCACCAGTTCATAACCGGGATCATTGAGCCCGGGCGTCCCCGCGTCCGAGACGAGAGCCAGGTCCCCCTCGTCCAGAAGGCTCAGCAGGCGCTGGAGTCTGTCTGGCTGGCTGTGGGCGTGATAGCTGATCAGCCTCTTCCGGATGCCAAAATGGTGGAGCAGGATCCCCGTGCGGCGGGTGTCTTCGGCGGCGATCCAGGGGACCTCGCGCAAGACGCGCAGCGCGCGGGCGGTGATGTCCTCCAGATTGCCGATTGGGGTGGCGACCAGATATAACGTTCCCACAACTGACCAGAAGAGAAACGCCTCAGGGGATGGCCCAGGTGTAAATCTCCACCTGCAATGCGTCGGTGTCCGCGTCGATTCCGCTCACCCGCATACGCCCGGGCAAAGCCATGTTCGTACGGTAGCAGAGATAAAGCCCGACCAGGTCGTCGACGGCGAGCGGCTCGGAGAACAGCTCGAGACTCTGGCACTCGGCCAGGGTAGGGGCAGCGCCGCCGAACAGGGTCAGTGCGGCATCCCCGACCGGGGAAAGGAGGTGTTGCTGGTCAGACTTCAGGTAGGTCAGGTCCTCGCCGCCGGCGTTGACCTGGTTGGTGTCCAAATCGTATTGATCCCCGATCTGGAGGGTGGCAGCTCCACTCACCTGCGCTCCTGGCGTGACCGTGGGGGTCGGGGTGATTGTCGCCGGAGAGGAGGTGCCCGTGGTGGTCGCGGATTGGGAGACGACGATCCGCACCCAGAAAGCCGAACCGCCGCTGGGCCCGATCCCAAACATCGTCCCGCTGGGATTGCGCAGCTTCCAGTTGCTCTGGTAGGTCCCGGGAACCAGTGGAGCGACCATGTCTACCGAGAGATCTGCAGTCTGACCCGGCGGCACTTCCACGCTCAAGGGGACGACGAGGGGGGCGCCGAGCTGTTCGCTGGAAAACCAGGCCAGCGCGTAGTCCGTCGTCCAGGTGCAGGTGCCGGCGTTTTGCAGGCGCCAGGTTTTGGTGAACTCTTCTCCCGGTGAGAGCTGGGTATCGTCGGGGATGGTTACGTCGAACGGGACTCCTGGCTGTGCCTGGTCGCACAGCGCGTTTGGGGGCTGAGTGCCCGCCGGCGGGGGGGTGATCGCCGGCTGGGTCGTGGCAGCGATTGTTGGTGTACTGGTCGCAGTCAGTTGGGGAGAGGTGGTGGGGGTCGACCGGGGGGTTTGGGCGATGGCTTCGGTCAACCTGGCGGCGACGGTCTGGTAAGCCTGGGTGACATCCAGGGTCGGGGTCGTGGGTGCGCCCTCCGGCATGTTGCAGGCGGTCAGGATCGAGACGAACAGGGCGGAGATCACCGCAGTGAAGCGGGAGTACGCAGGCCGGGAATTCACCGTTACCCCCAATTCGAGTCTGGTATGGAAATGATCTTTTTCAATCGCCGGGCGAGGTCGCGCCGCGGTAGCAAGATTCGCCGCTGGCAGGTGCAGCACTGCAGGCCAATGTCGGCGCCGAGGCGGACGATTTTCCAATCGTAACTACCGCACGGATGAGGTTTCCGCAGGCGAACGATGGTTTCCAGGCGTAGTTCTGGAAGCATGGGAGGCATTATAACATGGGGTGGTATAATCGCCGCACAGGCCCCTGCTATGCTGAACGACTTGAATTTACCCACCCTGATCGCGCGGATCTTCGTTTTGCTGACCGCGTTTGCCGTCCATGAGTTTGCCCACGCGTGGACTGCTGACCGGTTCGGAGACTCGACCCCGCGCATAAACGGGCGGCTGACCCTCAATCCGCTTGCCCATCTGGATCCGATCGGTTCGCTGATGCTGGTCGTGGCTGGGTTCGGCTGGGCAAAACCGGTTCCGGTAAACCCATACGCCCTGGCGCGGCGCTCGCCGGCGGCCATGATGTGGGTCTCCCTCGCCGGTCCGTTTTCCAACCTGCTGATGGCAATTGCGGCGGCAATCCCCTTCCAATTGGGCCTGGTTTCTGCCTTCAACGCCTTCTCTCAGCCAGGCGACATCCTTCCCAGCCTGGACCATTTATTGTACGAGTTCGTTTTTATCAACCTCGTCCTGATGCTGTTCAACCTGATCCCGATCGCCCCGCTGGATGGTGAAAAGATTGCGTATTATCTGCTTCCCCCAAGCGGGCAGCAGTTTCTGGATAACCTCCGTCCCTATGGCCCGATGATCTTGCTGGCTGTGCTGTTTATCGTCCCTTACCTGGGAATTAACTTCCTGGGCGCAGTTCTTGGTCCGCCGCTGCAGGCGCTGTTGGGCCTCCTGGTGGGATGAACGCTGCACGCCTGATTTACCGGACCTGGCAATTCTGGCACACCTTGCGTTCCTCCGTCCCGGCGGAGGAACTGGCGCTGGCATCCACCGTGCTCAGCCCCTCCCAGCTCGCTTTGTTTCAGCAAATGCAGGTCAGCGAGCAGGCCCACAGCCTGCGGGTGTTCAATTCATTGGTTCAGCAGGGGGAGGAGGATCTGGATCTATTGACTGCAGCTCTATTGCACGATGCAGGAAAAACACGGGTGCCGCTGCGCGCCTGGGAGCGGGCGCTGATCGTCCTGATGGGGGCGATTTGCCCGGGGTGCGTGCGCCGCTGGGGAGCGACTGTCCCCGGTAAACCGCCCATTCAGGCGGGCTGGCGGCGGGCGTTCATCGTCGCCGTGCAGCACCCGGAATGGGGCGCCGAGCTGGTTGCCGGGTGCGGCGCTTCGCCTCGGGCCGTGAATTTGATCCGCCGCCACCAGGAGAAGCTGGCGGCCGACGACGCCGGCGGCGTGGTGGAGAGCAGCTACGAGGCACTTTTACTGCACAAGCTGCGTTCAGCGGACGACGACAGTTGAGGTGGCTGAATGGACGTCAGGATTACTATCGTGGGGTTGGGGCAGATCGGCGCTTCGGTTGGTCTGGCGCTGGCGGAACATGCGGATCTGGTGGAGCGCATCGGGTACGATCGGGACGCAGGCGTTGCCAGGCGCGCCAAGCAAATGCGCGCCCTGGACAGGCTGGTCCTTGACCTCCCTGCGGCGGTCAGGGGGGCCGACCTGGTGCTGCTGGCTTTGCCAGTGGATCAGATCCGCGGCACGCTGGAGGCGATCCGCAACGACCTGCGCCAGGGAGCGGTGGTGATGGACACCGGACCGGCTAAGGAGAAGGTGGCCTCCTGGGCGGGGGCGCTGTTGCCGCCTGAGCGTTACTACGTCGGCCTGACGCCGGTCATCAACCCCGATTATCTGCACGAGATCGATTCGGGGCTCGGCGCAGCCCACCCCGACCTTTTCCGCAAAGGGCTGATCGGCATCACTGCGCAGCCGGGGGTGCCCTCCGAGGCGATTAAAATGGCTGCCGATTTGACCCGTTTGCTCGGCGCTGCGCCTCTCTTCTCCGACCCTCTGGAGATGGATGGGCTGGTGGCTGCCACCCACATCCTGCCGCAGCTGTTGGCAGCGGCTCTACTGAACGCCACTGTCGACCAGCCCGGCTGGCAGGAGGGGCGTAAAATCGCCGGCCGCTCTTTCGCTGAAACGACCGCGGCTGCCCTGCACGCGTCCGAAGCGAAAACCCTGGCTGAGGCGGCACTGTTGAACAGAGAGAATGTCCTGCGGGTGATCGAGAGCGCCATTGCATCGGTCCAGGCGATCCGGCATGATCTTCATAACGGCGATGGAGAATCCCTGGAAGACAAGCGGGCGCGGGCGCGGCGTTCTCGGGAAGAGTGGTTGAAAGTGCGGAAAGATGCTGATTGGGTGCGCCAGGAACTGCCTGGAGCGGCAGCATCTGCCCCCTCCGGATTGTTCAAGCGCCTCATGGGTTACGAAAAACGTGACAAAAATAAGTGAAAGGACAGGACATGGCTGCAAAACTTCAATGGATCCAGGATGAACTCGATGGTCTGAAGGACAGCGGGCTGTACAACCGCATCCGCACCCTGAGCTCGCCGCAGGGCGCCTGGCTGGTTGTGGACGGCCGGCGAGTGCTCAATTTCTGCTCCAACAACTACCTCGGGCTCGCCAATCATCCCCGGCTGAAACAGGCGGCGCTCGAGGCGGTGCAAACATATGGCGTCGGCCCGGCGGCTGTGCGGTCTATCGCCGGAACCATGGATCTTCACCTGAAGCTGGAAGAAAGACTGGCGAGGTTCAAAGGTGTCGAAGCTGCCATCACATTTCAGTCGGGGTTCAATGCCAACCTGGGGTGCATCCCGGCGCTGGTTGGGAGAGAGGATGCGATCTTCTCGGATGAATTGAATCACGCCAGCATCATTGATGGGAGCCGGCTGTCGCGGGCGGATATCCACCGTTATGCCCACTGTGATCCAGACGACTTACGTCGGGCACTGGCGGAAAACCGGGCGAAGTACCGCCGCGCCCTGGTGATCTCCGACGGCGTGTTCAGCATGGATGGTGACGTGGCGCCCCTGGAGGAGATCTACGAAGTGGTCCAGGATTTCGATGCGATGCTGATGGTCGATGACGCTCACGGCGAAGGAGTGCTGGGGAGGGGCGGGCGCGGCATTGTCGACCACTTCCACCTTCACGGCAAGGTGGATATCGAAGTTGGGACGCTCTCGAAGGCTTTTGGAGTGGTTGGCGGGGTGGTGGCGGGGAATCCGCTGGTGGTAGAGTGGCTGCGGCAGCGCGGCCGGCCTTTCCTGTTCTCGTCCGCCATGACCGTCCCTGACGTTGCCGCCTGCCTGGCTGCCCTCGATTTATTGGAAGAATCAACCGATCTGGTCGACCGTCTGTGGGAAAACACGCGCTACTTCAAGGAGCAAATGCGCCAGTTGGGATTTGACACCGGCGCGAGCACAACACCCATCACGCCGGTGATGTTGGGTGAAGCGCCTCTCGCCCAGGAATTCAGCCGGGAGCTGTTCGAGGCGGGCGTGTTCGCCATGGCGATTGGTTATCCGACGGTGCCGGTGGGTAAGGCGCGCATCCGCGTGATGATCTCTGCTGCCCACCAGCAAGAAGACCTTGACCGTGGGCTGGAAGCTTTTGCTGTGGTCGGGAAAAAATTGCGGGTGATCGCATTGTAGAATTTAATTCCAACCCCTCGAGGGGTAGCGAGGGGTTGGTGATGCGACCCAATTCGAAGAAGGAGGAAAGAGGAGAGAGTCGCGTACTACTTCTATTTAGCGGAGAAGGGATCGTAGTTGGGGTTGGTCCCTGCCCAGATGCAGCTGGGCCTGCCGTCCAGATTGCAGGCCAGGCCGTGGGAACAGCGATGGGCAACCACCCGCGGCGGCTGGTCCGGCAACCATTCAGCCGGGTAAACCAGTTCGGCTTCGAGGCCAACCTCGGCTCCGGCGTGATGGCAATATTGAACTTTGATCGTCTCCCAGGTTTTCACTGACATTGGACTTTCTCCTGAGCAGTAAGCTACGGATATCTAGAGTATATCGCTCTTATTCATCCGGGCACAGTGTCAGGTGTCACCTTTCTCACTGACGAACGGCGCAATTTCTGGCGGTCCTTCTCATCGAATTCTCAGGTTTTGGATGAACCTTCCCCCAGGCTCACCAGTAAGACCAATAAGCGTTGGAGAAAGCTTGGGGTTCAAAAACCAGTCGGTTTATGGTATATAATTGGGAACGTTAATCCCCAAGAGCACGGTAATGGACAAAAGGAGGTGACGCGCGGAAAACATCCAGAATTTCTATGTTTCTGCACCTAAAATTAATTCGCAGGAAGAGGAGAGAAAGATGAAACACAAGACCCTTTATACGCTGCTGGCCGTTCTGGTCCTGGCCAGCCTGGTCCTGGCGGCGTGCGCCCCGGCAGCGCCGGCCACGACGGAAGCCCCGCCAGCTGAAACCGAAGCGCCACCGGTTGAGACTGAAGCGCCGACCGAAGAGCCAGTCATGACGGAGGAACCGACCGAGGCACCAACTGAGCCGCCGGCTGAAGGTCCACGCACGGTCATCATCGGCACCACTGACGCCATCTCCAGTCTCGACTTCGCCGACGCGTACGCTGTGCACGACTGGGAGATCTTCCGCAACATCAACCGGGGCCTGATGGGCTACGTACCCGGCACGGCGGAGATCGTCCCCGAGATCGCGGTTGATTATCCCGAGATCAGCGAGGATGGGCTCACTTACACCTTCAAGATCGAATCCGGCTGGATGTACCCGGACGGCACCGAGCTGGTCGCACAGGACTTCGTGCGCGGCATCAACCGCTCGGCATTGGGAGGGGACGTGTCTTTCCTGGTGACCACATACGTGGAGAGCGTCGAAGCCCCTGATGACGAGACCGTTGTCATTCACCTGAAGAACCCACGGGGTGACTTCATCCAGATCGTCAGCGCTTCCCCGTACATGCCAATTCCGGAAGGGCTGTTCCCGGACGAAGAGCTCAACAAGTTCCCCGAGCAGGTCTACGGTGTTGGACCGTGGCAGGTTGTGGAGTACAACGTCGAGGAGCAGCTCGTCCTCGAGCGCAACCCCAATTATCGAGAGGGCTTTCCAGAAAATGCGCCCGAACGGGTGATCATGCGCTACTTCACCGATCCAACGCAGATGGCGCTGGCGGTCGAGAACGGCGAGATCGACGTCGCCTGGCGCATCCTCGGCCCGCCTGAAGTCCAGCGCCTGTCCACGGTTGAAGGCCTTACCGCCTACAACAGCGGCGGCGGCGGCATTCGCTACCTGATCCCCAATCATGCCAAGGAACCTTTCTCCAACAAGCTTGCCCGCCAGGCTTTGGCTTACCTGATCGACCGGGATGAGATCGTAGACCGGGTGATGCAGGGCACGGTTGATCCACTCTGGTCGCAAGTACCGCCCGGCTTCCTGGGTGCCGGCGAGTTCTTCCTGGACCGATACGGTACGGGCGCCGACGTCGCGGCAGCGGAAGAGTTGCTGACCCAAGCTGGCTATAGCGAGGACAACCCGCTGGTGTTCGACCTGTGGTATCCGCCGGAACACTACGGTGCGCATGCGGCCCAAATCTTCCAGGTCCTCGAAGAGCAATTCGAAGCCACCCCCATGATCCAGGTGAACCTCCAGACTCAGGAGTGGAGCACCTACGTGGGCGCCTGCACGAGCGGTGAGTACGAGATCTGCTACCTGGGCTGGTTCTTCGATTACCCCGACACCAGCAACTACATCGACCCGTGGGCAGAGTCCTCGTTCTCCCCGGGCATGGGTTCCAATTACAATAACCCGGAAATGGACGAACTGCTGCACGCAGCTGGCGCATCTCCTGACCAGGCGGAGCGGGAGCAACTCTACATCCAGGCTCAAGAGCTGTACGCCGAAGATGTAGTCACCATCCCCATCCACTTTGAACCAGAGTACGCCGTCTACCGCAACGACCGGGTGACCAATCTGGTCATCGGTCCCGCCATCGTTTTCCAGTACGAGCTCATTGAGTTGCCGTAATCTGGATCACGATACAAAAATCCTGCCGGACCTGAGTCAGCAGGTCCGGCAGGTAGTTTCCCCTCACCCGGTAAACTCCCCTGGATACCTCCTGGTCCGCCGCCCCTGTGTTGGAGTGAGAGAATGTCGCCCCTGGCCGGGATCTGCGTCAGTTCGCTGCTCGTCGTAGCTGTTTTCATCATCTATGCTTTCGTGAGGGGCAGCCCTGGGCTACGCAGCTACATCCTGACGCGCCTGCTGCTCACCTTGCCCATGGTCTTTATCCTGGTCACGGTTATCTTCGTGGTGATGCGGGTCATCCCCGGGGACCCGGTCACCAGCGAGTTAGGTCCGCGAGGCGGCGAAGCTGTCCGCCAGCGCATGCGCGAGCAGCTGGGGCTCGATCAGCCCATTCCGGTTCAGTACGTCCGGTATCTCGGCGAAGTGCTCACCCTCGACCTGGGGGAGTCGCTGGTATTCGGCAACCGCCCCATTATCGACGAGTTGAGCGAGCGATTCCCGGCCACTCTCGAGATGATCATCCCGGCGATGATCCTCTCCGCGGGCGGCGGGATACTTCTGGGAACTTACGCCGCCAAGCATCGCAAGCGGGCAGTCGATTACGGGCTGCGGTTGTTCAGCATCACCGCCTATGCGATGCCTGTTTTCTGGCTTGGCCTGCTGCTGCAGGTCGTGTTTTCCCTGCGCCTTGGCGTCGCGCCAGTCGCCGGGAGAATCGACCCGGTGATCGGGATCGGGTTGGATAGAAAGACGAACCTTTTGATCATCGACTCGATCTTGTCGGGGAACTGGGAGGCTTTAGGCAACGTCTTGCACCACCTGGTCCTCCCCGTTCTGGCGCTTGGCTTGATCCTGATGGGAGTCTTTCTCCGCCTGAGCCGGATCAACGTGATCGAAGCACTGGTCGAAGATTACATCATGGCCGGTCGGGCGCGCGGCATCGAAGAGCGGACGCTGGTTTTCAAGCATGCCCTTTCGAATGCCATGATCCCGATCGTCACCCTCATCGGGCTGCAGGTCTCCGTCTTGCTGGCTGGCGCAGTCCTGACGGAGACCACCTTCAGCTGGCCGGGGATGGGCCTGTACCTGGTGGAGCGCATTGGCCAGCGGGATTACACCGCCGTCCAGGGTACGATCATCATATTTGCCTTATCCGTGGCTATTATCAGCCTCCTGACCGACATCATTTATGCCTTCATCGACCCCCGTGTCCGTTATTAAGCGATTTTTCCGCAGTAGCGATTACATGTTAGAGACATGACGACCACCCAACCTGCAACCGCTGAGTCGATCCCTGCCTGGGAGCGTGATCTGGAACGGGCCGGAGTGCTCCGCCGGCTGCTCAAGGCGCGCCGCTGGTATGGTGCCGATTGGTGGTTTGCCGCCATCAGCGGCTTGCTGCTGCTGTTCATCTTCAGCGTGGCGATATTTCCTGATTTTTACGCCCCCTATGACCCCCGCGCCGAGGTGGCGCCGGGGATGCTCCCACCTGGCGGCCAGCCCTCATTCTTCGTCCTGGTCAGCCGCCAGGGAGGACCGACGACGCTTGACGAGCTCGCCAGCCCCGAAGTCAACGTGGGTCTGGTAGCCGGGAGCCAATCGAGTCAGGTGCTGCGTGATGCGGCGGACAAACGCACTGCAGAATTAAGTCAGCAAGGACAGGCAATCCGCATTCGTCCCCGGATCCGCCGGTACGATGACCTGGAGCAGGCGTTCGCTGCCCTGCAAGCTGGCGAAGTGACAAGTGTGGTTGGTGAAAACACGGAGGTCGAACAACTCCTCTCTGGTAGTTCGGACCTGGTGATGGGGGATTCGCTCACTTTTGCTTTCACAACGCCGTTCTACCTGGGCACCAACCAGATCGGGCAGGATCTGTTGAGCCGGATCATCTGGGGGACGCGCATCGCTCTGCTGGTCGCTTTTTTAGCTGCCTTGTTTGCCCTGATCATCGGGGTGCCCTTAGGATTGGTCGCCGGGTATTGGACCGGCAGGCTGGAACGCACCCTCACCCTGGTGATGGACAGCCTGTACTCATTTCCCGGGTTAATCCTGGCGATCGCGATCGCCGCGGTGCTCGGACCTGGTATTCTAAATGTTGTCATCGCGATCGCTACCCTGTATGTGCCCACATATTACCGCATCGTGCGCGGTCAGACGCTCAGTTTCAAGCAGGCGCTGTACGTCGAAGCAGCGCACAGCCTGGGCGCGCGGCCATGGGAGATCCTGGTCCGTTACATCTTCCCAAACCTCATCCCCTCGCTGGTCGTCCTCTTTTCGGTGAACGTCGCCGATGCGATCCTGACCGAGGCTGGCCTGGCGTTCCTCGGCCTGGGATTACCTCCTGACACGCCAGATTGGGGCATCGACCTGGCCGCCGGGCAGGACTTCATGCGGCAGGCATGGTGGCTGGTCACCTTCCCCGGGGTGATGATAACCCTGGTAACGTTGGCCTTCAGTATGTTAGGCGAGAGTCTCTCAGAGATACTGAATCCCAGGCTCTCTGAAGCTTGAGGTCGCCTGGA
>CAYQDF010000039.1:0-26074 GCA_964416175.1 uncultured Anaerolineaceae bacterium | reverse complement strand
GAGGTCATCTACACCGGGCTACGACAGACGCCGGAGATGATCGCCGAGGCCGCCCTGCAAGAAGACGTCGCTGTGATCGGCCTGTCGATCCTCTCCGGCGCGCACATGGCCCTGGTTCCACGGGTGCTCGAGCTGCTGAAAGCCAACGGTCAGGAACATGTGCGAGTGTTCCTGGGCGGGATCATCCCGGACGAGGACGTACCGCGGCTCAAGGAAATGGGGGTGGTGGGCATCTACGGCCCGGGCACGCTGACCGAGGACATCATCGCAGACGTGCGCCGGGCGGTCCTGGGCGTTTCGGCCGCGTGATCCGCGGGTGAACCGAATGTTAACGTACGCGGAAAGACGGCGAGCCGCTTGGTTATCCTTTTTACCTGGTCTGTTCCATGTCCATTCCTGAAACCATCCGCGCGGCGACGGGAGATTCTCCAGGCGGCCGGCTTGCTCTGGCGAGGCTGCTCTCGCTGATCGAGAACGAAGACCCGCGCGGCCTGGAAGCGCTCAACGAGTTGTTTCCCTACACGGGGCAGGCGCATCTGGTCGGCGTGACAGGCGCGCCGGGCACCGGCAAGTCCTCCCTGGTCAACCGGCTGGCCTATTTTTACCGGCATCCGCCAGAAGGAGAAACGCCGCGCACGGTCGCCGTGGTGGCGGTCGACCCCTCCAGCCCCTTCACTGGCGGCGCGTTGCTCGGCGACCGGGTGCGCATGCGTGACCTGGCTGGGGACCCCGGTGTATTCATCCGTTCGATGGCGGCGCGCGGCTCGCTCGGCGGGCTGGCGCGCGCCACCGCCAGCGTGACCCAGGTCTTCGACGCGGCCGGGTTCCAGGTCATCTTGATCGAGACGGTCGGGGCAGGCCAGGCCGAAGTGGACGTCGCCCGCCTCGCGCACACCACAATCGTGGTGGAGGCGCCTGGTCTGGGCGACGAGGTGCAGGCGATCAAGGCCGGCATCCTGGAGATCGCCGACATCCTGGTGGTGAACAAGGCCGATCGGCCCGGGGTGGAGAACACCGAACGCGCCTTGCGGAGCATGCTCGAGCTTGGTCATCCGCGCGCCCGCGCCCTCTGGCATCACGGGCAGTTGATGGAAGCACCTGCATCTGATACGGTTGACGACGAATCCATCAGCTGGGCGACGCCCATCCTGCGCACGGTCGCCACGGAAGGAGACGGGGTGCCGGAGCTGGTCGAGGCCATCGGCCGGCACCGCGTTCACCTGGAAACAACCGGCGAGTGGCAGCGCCGCGACCGGGCGCGGCTGCAGACGGAGCTGGAGGCGCTTGTTTCCCAGCGCCTGTTCGAAAGCTGGCGAAGGAAAGTGGCGCCAGCTTACTATCGTGAGATCCTGGACCGGCTCGAGGGGCGCGCTATTTCCCCCCACCAGGCAGCGGATGCCGTGATGGACGGCAGCGGGGAGGCATTTTGATCTACGGTGACCGCATCCGGCTGCGGCATGTCGAGCGGGAGGACCTGCCGCGCTTCGTCGAGTGGCTCAACGACCCGGAAGTGCGCCGGGGGCTGGCCATGCACCTGCCGCTCTCCATGGCAGAGGAAGCGGACTGGTTCGAGAACACGCTCAAACGCGAGCCAGACGAACGGCCGCTGGCGATAGAGGTCGGCCGGGCGGAGGGCTGGGCGCTGGTCGGGAATTGCGGGTTCTTCAACATCGATTGGCGGGCGCGCAGCGCCGAGCTGGGCATTTTCATCGGGGATAAGGACTGCTGGAACAAGGGATATGGAACGGAGGCGATGCGCCTGTTGCTGCGCCACGGGTTCGACACCCTGAACCTGAACCGCATCTACCTGCGGGTATTTGCAGACAACCCGCGCGCCATCCGTGCCTACGAGAAGGCCGGTTTTATCGAGGAGGGCCGCATGCGCCAGGCTGAATACCACGAGGGGCATTACCTGGACGTTCTTTTGATGAGTGTATTAAAATCGGAGTGGAAAGAGTAGGAGGTGCGCATGCCCCAGGTAAAACAGCTGCGAGACTGCGGGATGTACGGCGAGATCAAGCTGTTTGCGGGCACGGCCTGCCCGGAACTCGCCTCCCAGATCGCCAGATACCTCGACCTGCCGCTGACCAGCCGCGAGGTGACTCTGTTCCCCAACGATAACCTGTTCGTCCGGCTGCACCAGAGCGTCCGCGGCCAGGACGTGTACGTGATCCAGACCACGTCCCGCCCGGTGCACCGCAACCTGATGGAGCTGCTGATCATCATGCAGACGATGCGGCTGGATTCCGCCGGGCGCATCACGGCGGTGATCCCCTACCTGTGCTACGCCCGCTCCGACAAGAAGGACATGCCCCGGGTCCCGATCACTGCCCGCCTGGTGGCGGACATGATCGAGATCGCCGGCGCAGATCGCTATATGACTCTGGACCTGCACGCGGGGCAGATCCAGGGCTTCTTTTCCATCCCCGGCGACGTTCTGACCGCTTTCCACATCCTGACCGAATACGTCCAGGACCTGCGACCCATGCTGAAGGACCCGGTCGTGGTGGCGGCAGACCTGGGGTTTGCCAAGAAGGGGCGCAACTTCGCCGCCAGCCTCGATGCGCCGATCGCCTTCGTGGAGAAGCGCCGGTCTGGAAATGACGCCCGCCCGGCTGCCCTGACTCTGATCGGCAGCGTGGAGGACCGGGACGTGATCGTGGTCGACGACGAGGTGGACACCGCCGGCTCCCTGAGCCAGGCCGTGCAGCTGGTGAAGGAGAACGGCGCGCGGGACGTGTACGCGGTCTTCGTGCACCCGGTGTTCTCCGACCCGGCCGTCGAGCGGCTTTCCCGGCTGCCGCTGAAGGAGATCATCACCACCGACACCGTGCCGATCCCGCCCGAAAAAAGCGCCCGGCTGGGCGACCGCCTGCGGGTGCTGTCCGTGGCGCCGCTGCTGGGCGAAGTCATCCGCCGGGCCCACGAGGGGCGCAGCGTGGGCGAACTGTTCAACGAGTGAGGCATGCCAGAGCTGCCGGAGGTCGAAACGATCCGCAGGGAGCTGCGCGGGGACCCGACCCTTGCGATCCGGGAGGGGGACAGGCATGGGGCAGGGACACGTGAGCCGATCCTCCTTCAGCGCATCCAGGGAGCGCAGCTCTTCTGGGAGCGGACCCTGGCGGAACCGGCGCCCGGCGAATTCTACCGACGGGTTTTGGGGCAGACCATCCGGGAGATCGGCCGGCGCGGCAAATTCCTGCTCCTGCACCTGGACCGCGACGCGCTGCTGTTCCACCTGCGCATGAGCGGCGACCTGCTGGTGGAGCCGGCCGGCGCGCCGCTCGCCCCCCACCACCGCCTGGTCCTGGACCTGGATGGTGACCGGCGGCTGGCATTCAACGACCCGCGCAAGTTCGGGCGCGCCTGGCTCGTCGCGGACCCGCGCGCAGTCCTGGCGGACCTGGGACCGGAGCCGCTCGACGCCGCCTTCACGCCGGACGAGCTTCACAGCCGCCTGCTCGCCCACCGCCGGCAGTTGAAACCCCTGCTGCTCGACCAGACCTTTCTGGCCGGGCTGGGCAACATCTACGCCGACGAGGCCCTGCACCTGGCCCGGCTGCACCCTCTCGCCCTTTCCAGCGACCTGGATTACGCCGCAGCGGAACGCCTGTGGGCTGCGATCCGCCAGGTGCTCGAAGAAGCCATCGCCCGCCAGGGCGCCAGCATCGATCGGGCTTACCGCGGCGGTGATTTCCAGAACTACTTTCGCGTTTACAGCCGCAGCGGCGAACCCTGCCCCAACTGTGGGACGCCGATCGCGCGCATCGTCGTCGGTCAGCGCGGCACCCACTTCTGCCCGAACTGCCAAAATAAGGATCGCTGACACAATCAAAGGGGAACTGGCAAGATGAATCCCATCTCGACACTCTTGTTTGGACTGATCTTTATCGCCATCGGTTTCTCGATCGGCGTCCTGGTCTCCGGGCGGCGCGCGCCCTCCTCTGACGAAACAAAGGGGGATAAGCCAGCTGCCCTGGTCCGCCGCGATTCCGTCCGCCTGTGGCGCGACGCCCTCAGCCAGCGCCTGATGGTCGAGATGGATGGGAAGGTCTACCGCAACCCCGGCGAAATGGACAGCGGGCAAGCCTGCGCCTGGCGCCCCTCGTGGGAGAGGCGAACGCCTGGGTGCCGCGCCAGGCAGCCCACCCCCTGGAAAGGGCGGGCGCTGCTTCGACGCTCCCGGCCGGGCTGCCGGCATCGCCGTTCCAGGATGAGAAAGAAGCCCTGATCAAAACTGCGGCGGGGCAGAGCATCGCTGCGCAGATCGACGAAATCCTGCAGAGGAAGCTGGCCGGGACGCCGCTGGCGGCGCGGGGGATCAAGCTCGTTGAACTGCCAAACCAGGGGATGGTGGTGATGATCGGCCTGGAGAAATACACCGACCTGACGCAGGTCCCGGAGGAAGAGGTGCGCTCGGTGATCGCCCAGGCGGTCGCGGAGTGGGAGACGCTGAGCAGCCGCTACATCAGATGAGGCGCGCCCTCCCGGTGATTTTCGAGCTCGCGGAAGATCTCGTTCAGCTCAGCCTGGATCTCTTCTTTCTGCTGCTTTGCTTCCAAGAGCAGGTCGGCAAACGATGGTTTTTGCTCCTCAGGCAGGGACTCGAGCAGGCGCTCGGTGCGCAGGATCTGCGAGTTCTTGTGCTGGAGCTTGACTTCCAGCCGGCGGCGGTAGCCCAGCAGGAACTGGCGCTTTTCCATCGGCGGGGTGAGGGAACTGCAATTGCCGGTCAGGACTTCCGCCACGGTGAGGAGGAACTCCGCGGTGTCGACCGGCTTCTCCAGGAAGCGCACCGCGCCCAGGCTCATGGCGAACTTCTTGTCCTCGGGGGTCACGTAGGTGGCGGATAGAAAGATGATCGGGATCTGGCTGGTCCGCGCTTCCCGGCGCAGGTTGTATGCCAGGGAGTAGCCATCCATCCTCGGCATCAGGATGTCGGTGATGACGAGTGAGGGGAGTTCGCTGGCGACAGCGGTCAGCGCTTCTTCGCCGTTGCGGGCCGGGATGACCCGGTAACCCTTGAAGCGCAGGGTCATTTCGAGGAATTCCAGGATGTTGGGAATGTCCTCCACGACCAGGATCGAAGCCGGGGACTGGCGCATGGGCTGATTCTAGCCGTTTTCCCCCTGCGCGAGCTCCACAAAACTGTTAGTAATAAACTGGTTATTATTTCGTTAAAACTCTTTACTGGATCCCGCGCTCTTCATCCGCCAGGCGGGAGAAGAACTCGGCCATGAAGCGGTGGCGCTCTTCGGCGATGGCGCGGGCGGTTTGGGTGAACAGGCGGTCCTTGATCCACTTCAGTTTGAAAAGGTATTCGTGGTAGGAGCTGTGCGGCTCACCAGGCGCCCGGGCGCCGGTCTGGAGGAACTGAGGCGACGGCTCAGAGAAGACCGGCTGCCCGACGACCGCGCTGTAGGCGATGGTGCGGGCCGCTCCGATCGCGCCGATCACGTCCAGCTTGTCGGCGTCGAACAGGATCTTGGCTTCCAGGGAGCGGGGGGGTTCGGAGTTATCGCGGAAGCGGTGCGCCCGGATGCAGTGCTGGACGGCTGCGATGCGTTCCGGAGGCCAGCCCTCGCGTTCGAGGACCCGGCGGGCAAACTCGGCGGAGGCGTGGTGGTGGTTGCTGCGCCCGATCTCTCCGCCCTGGGTCTCGCTGCCCTCGGCGTCGTGGAGGAGGGCAGCGGCGCGCACGATCTCCAGGTCGGCGCCTTCCGCCAGGGCGAGCTTCTCAGCCATGCGGTAGACGCGCAGCACGTGGTCGAAGCCGTGGACAGGGTCGAGATCGGGATACCAGGCGCGGGCTTGATCGATGGTGGGCATTATGGATAGGCTAATAAGCTGATTGGAGGCGGGTCTCAGGAACGATTTCGGTTTGATGTCTATTCTCCAAATAGCTCACTGACACTATCGTTCCAGGCAACCTTAACTACCTGGGGGATTTCAGGTTCTGCAAGTATTTGCAAAAGATTGGCATTATAAAGATCTCTTCCGGATTTACCCATAGTTGCAAGTAACATTATTAGCCAATCGCATACCTGGGCAAAGTTTATCTCATGACCTTGAGCGAAATACCTCGCAGCCTGATTCCTTGCATCCTCACTTGGCTCGGTTTCACCAACGAGGAACAGATAATCCTCGATGGCGGCCGGAGCTATTTTGGTATTGAAGGTAGCAGTCAGCCTTGGCCGATCCACCAATCTCTCGGTAACTTCAACAGCCAATATTACTCTACCTTGATGAATAATGGTAATATCACCACCCGCGCCAGATGCCGCATCAGCCACATTAATGCCTTGCCACCTAATTACCCAATCAAGATTAAAGAATTGCGTTATCGTCTCAAACATGCAGATCGTTAAAATAACGGGATACAAACCACCGCTAGGTCTCGATAATAGAGATCTGAAAAGTTGATTGTACTGCTCGAGGCTGAAACGCTGAATACGGGTGAGGGGGATAATAGAGGCTTCTCTCAGCTGAGCGAACCGGAAGAGAAGATATTGAAGAAGAGCAAGAAGTTTTCCTTCATCATCTAAATTAGCCAGATAGTTAATCAGGGTTAAGAGAGAGTCATAGCCTGATTTATCTCTTAAGCCATCCCTTGTCGATGGTTCAAACTTAACTTGCCTCCGGAAAGCGCTTAGATAAGGCCCCCTAGATGAGGGAATGCGTTTACTTTGAAGGAAAGGATTAATCACCTTCTCGTCAAGGTCGCGAGCATTAAAGGCTTTCGATCCATGACTGACGTAAGGTAGATGTATGTCGACTGACTTTTCCAGTATCCTTACTACTACACAACCAAGCAAGACCTCCCTGTAAGCTTGGGTATTAGAAGAGAAGATTTTGTTAAAATGTTCAATCAAGCTCTCGTCAATTTGAGGATGAGTTCCGTTCAGAATATGGGACTCAGCGATCGAAAAGCCTTCGTTGAGCAGCATTCTCGCTCGACTGTGATTGATAGTTGGCATAGGTTGATGGTTCTGGTTTGTAGTTTGTCCAAAGGCATTCTTGACGGATCTCTTTAACTGAATGAGTTTTTTTGGCTGGAGCGTCGTAACGATACCAACCAACATAGAGTTCATCCATGAGCTGATTTCGGTAGCCTGAGACTGCTATCATGCCTTTGCAGCTCCTCAACAAGCGAGCTAGTTGCATGTGGTCGTTCTCGTCCATTTCAAATGCGTATGCCTTATCGTCCCCACGGGTGCTATGCAGATAAGGTGGATCGCAATAGAAAAGGGTGTTGGGGTTATCATATAGCCGAATTACATCGATTGCTGGTCGATTCTCAATCTGAACCCTGATCAGCCGTTCTGCAATTTCAGGAAGTGCTTCTACTCCCCCAAGCCATCTTGATATAACTCCTGACATTCCGGAACGGCTGGTTTGCTTACAGTTTGCCCATCTTCCCAAAGACGCAGTTTGGGCAAGCCCAGTGCGTGCTTGTCGGGCGCGGACATAGAATAATCTGGCCCTCTCCACGTTGGATAAGGTTAATGGATCGGCTTCGATAGCCCTGTGGAATTCCTCTCTTGAAAATGGGGTGAGAGCTATCATCCTGGTCAACTCGTCAAAGTTATCGCGAAGTACACGGAAAAAATTAACTACTTCACCGTCTAAATCATTGTAGGTTTCAACTGGAGAAGGCTGTCTGTTGAGTAATACTGCAGCAGAGCCACCGAATGGCTCGCAGTAATGGTGGCAAGATGGGAGAAGAGGAAGAAGCCATTGGAGATGGTTATATTTACCGCCATACCAACCGAAAGCTATAAGTCGGCCATTTCTCCTTTTATTTCGCTGGATGCTATTCTCTGTTCTCCCGGCAATGTTCTCTTCAAGATAAATTGGATCCGGCTTGCGGGTCATTTGGTACTCCCTCTACCATGGGAAGGTTAGAACAAGAGTGCTAATTCTAGCCTATTGTAGCACAGTAATAAACACATGGAAAGGAAATTAGTCGAGGAATGATCAGGAGTGACTTAATGATTATTCGAGCAAAGCTTATTAAAAACGATTTTTCCTCTTTTAATCACTTTTTTAACGAGGTTTGTTCCAAACCGGTAGCCCAGGTGGCGGTAATCCGGGACATCCAGGATGAGCAAATCCGCCTGCTTGCCGGGTTCCAGGGAGCCGACGCGGTCCGCCCGGTGGATGGCGGCGGCGGCGTTGATCGTGGAGGCGGCGATGGCCTGCGCCGGAGTGAGCCGCATATACCGGCAGGCCAGGGCGATGGCGAATTGCATGCTTTCGCACCAGGCGGTGCCCGGGTTGAGGTCGGTCGCCAGGGCCACGATGCCGCCCGCCTTCAGGATGGCTTCCACTGGCGCGTAACGGGCTTCCGCCAGACCGAACGGCGTGCACGGCAGCGTCACGGCGACGGTCCCGCTCCGAGCCAGGGCCGCGATATCATCTGGGGAGACGGCGACCAGGTGGTCTGCGGAGGCGGCGCCTAATTCCACAGCGAGGCTGGTCCCCCCCAGGTTGTCGAACTCGTCGGCGTGGACCTTCAGAGGGAAGCCGAGTTCCCTGGCAGCCTCCAGGATCTGGCGGGTCTGCGCCAGGCTGAAGGCGCCCGTCTCGCAGAACACATCCACGAAGGGCAAGGACCTCCCGGGAGCATTCTCTCCCCACCAGCGGCGCACAGTCGGCAGCATCTCCCGGACGACGCATTCCACATAGCTCTGGGGATCCTCTTTGAAATCGAGCGGGATGGCGTGCGCGCCCAGGAAGGTGATTGCCAGGTCCAGGGGGCCTTCCTTGTCGAGCGCAAGCAGCGCCGCGAGCATTTTTAGCTCAGTCTCGAGCTCCAGGCCGTAACCGGTCTTGGCCTCGGCGGTGGTCGTGCCGTGGGCGAGCATGGACCGCAGGCGAGGGCGGGCCTCGGCGAGGAGGGTCTCCTGGGAGGCTGCCCGGGTGGCGCGGACGGTGGAGAGGATCCCGCCGCCCGCGGCCAGGATCTCCAGGTAGGTCGCGCCTTTCAGACGCATTTCGAACTCGGCAGCCCGGTCGCCGGCCCAGAGCAGGTGGGTGTGGGGGTCGACGAAGCCTGGCATGACCACGCAGCCCGCGGCGTCGCAGGCGGGTTCGTGGGGGTAAGCGGCGCGCAGCTCGCGGCTGGGTCCGACGGCTGTGATCACTTCTCCCTCGGTCAGCACCGCCGCGTCCTCGAGGATGCCGAGCTGGCCCAGGTCGCGACCGCGCTGCGGCCCGCCGGACAGGGTTAACAGCTGAGAAATCGAGTGGATTAACAGATGTCCGCCAGAGCCTGGTGCTGATCCGGTTCCAGGAGAATTTGAGTCCGGTATAATTTAGCCATAAGCCAGTATTAAATTATACACACACGCAGAGAACTATGTCGCTTTTTCCCCTTCCAGATTTACTGATAAAAGCAACCTGCTGCCCAAATCCATGGACGGCTCTGCCGGAGGAGCGATGGTAACGATCAGCGAAGATTTTCGAATCGAACGCGATTCCCTGGGTGAGGTCCGGGTCCCGGCGGGAGCCCTTTTCGGGGCACAGACCCAGCGGGCGGTGGAGAATTTCCCCGTCTCCGGGCTGCGGCCCTGGCGGGCGTTTATCTGGGCGATGGCGGCTGTCAAGCGCGCCGCGGCCGAGGTGAACCGCGATCTGGGCCTGCTCGATCGGGAGCTCGCGGCAGCTATCGCCCAGGCTGCCGATGAGGTGATGGAGGGGCGGTGGGACGAGCATTTCGTGGTCGATCCCTTCCAGGCAGGAGCGGGGACCAGCCACCACATGAACATTAATGAGGTGATCGCGAACCGGGCGACCCAGATCCTGGGGGGCGCTTTGGGCGAGTACCGCGCCAACCCCAACGACCACGTCAACATGGCGCAGTCCACGAATGATACGATCCCGACCGCCATCCGGCTGGGCTGCCTCTGGCGGCTGGAAGAGCTGGTAAGCGCCGTGACGGAGCTGGCCGCTGCGCTGCGCCAGAAGGCCGTCGAATTCGACGACGTCGTGAAGTCGGGGCGCACGCACCTGCAGGATGCCGTGCCGGTGCGCCTCGGTCAGGAATTTGGAGCCTACGCGACGGCGGTCGAGCGGGATGGGGAGCGCATCCGCCAGGCGGCGGATGGGCTGCGCCGGTTGGGGATCGGGGGGACGGCAGCCGGCACCGGATTGAACGCCCATCCAGAATACCACGCGCGCATGGTCCGGGCTCTCACCCGGCTGACCGGCCTGGAGCTCTATGAGTCCGGGGACCTGTTCGAGAGCATGCAGTCCATGGCGGATGCGGCGCACTTTTCCGGCTCGCTCCGCACGCTCGCCATCACCCTGACGCGGATCGCCAACGATTTCCGCCTCCTGGCTTCAGGCCCGGCTACCGGCTTCGACGAGATCCGCCTGCCCGCCGTGCAGCCCGGTTCGAGCATCATGCCGGGCAAAGTCAACCCGGTGCTGGCCGAGATGCTCAACCAGGCGATGTACCATGTCCAGGGCTGCGATCACACGATCGCGCTGGCGGCGCAAGCCGGGCAGCTGGAACTGAACGTGATGATGCCGGTCATCGCGCACAACCTCTTCGAAATGATGCAGGTGACGATCGGATCGGTCAGGGCGTTCACCGAAAAATGCGTGCGCGGTGTGCAGGTCAACCGGGAGAAGGCTCGCGGTTGGCTGGAGAAGAACGCCATCCTCGTGACCGCTCTCAACCCGCTGATCGGCTACGCCGCCGGCGCGGCCCTGGTCAAGGAGGCCCTGGCGCGGGACTTCACGCTCCGCGAGGTGGCTCTGGAGAAGGCGAGGCAGGGGTTGCTACGCCACATCCGGGAGGACAGACTGGTCGGGGAAGAGGAGATCGAGGCTGCCTTCCGGGACCTGCGTGCTCTGACGGAGGGCGGGATCTTCGCCTAGCTCTCCGCCGCGGGCACAGCCGCCAGCGCGGCGCCGACGATGCCGGCCTCGTTCAACATCTGAGCCGGGACGACCTCCGTTTTGACGCTGAGGAAAGGCAGGTATTTCGTGTGGTGTTTACTGATCCCCCCGCCGAGGATGATCAGGTCGGGCCAGATCAGATCTTCCATGGCGCGCAGGAACTTATCGAAGCGCAGCGCCCATTTTTTCCAGGAGAGTTTTTCCCCTTTGCGGACCGCGTCGGATGCGAACCGCTCGGCTTCGAGGCCATCCAGCTGCATATGACCGAACTCGGTATTCGGCAGCAGGTGACCGTCCGTGAAGATGGCAGTGCCGAGCCCGGTACCGATTGTGACCAGCAAGACGACTCCCTTGCAACCTCGCCCCGCCCCGAAAGACATCTCGGCCAGGCCGGCAGCGTCCGCGTCGTTGACGAACTTCACCGGACGGCAGCCGGTGGCTTCTGCTACGAGTTCTTCAGCGCTCAAACCGATCCAGCTCTTATGTAAATTTGCTGCGGTCAGCGTGGCGCCGTCGCGGATGACGCCCGGGTAACCGACTCCGACAGGCCCGCGCCATTCGAAGTGCTGAACGATCTTCGCCACCTCTGCGGCGATAGGGCGCGGTTTGGCCGGAGAAGGGGTCGGCTGGCGGCAGCGCGGCGCGAGCAGCTGGCCGCTTTCCGTGTCGACCGGCGCGCCTTTAATCCCGGAACCGCCGATATCGATGCCCAGAATCTCCATGCAAACCTCCACACTCGAATGACCCGATCTCGATTCAATTTACAGGTCGATTTTCCATCCCACAGAATACGGGAGAATCGCCTGTTTGCGAGTGCTCGATACCCGTTGCAGATTGCAATTGGTCAATATCGATAAGGAAAGTATAATTCGACAATGTCACATTTGGTTTTCCATGAGCGAAGCACCCTGAGCGGAGCAGCGGATGCGTTCTTCGACTGCTCCCTCGCAAACTCGGGACATTGACTGCGGTCCGCTCAGAATGCCTCCGCTGCGTAGTCGAAGGGAACGGTTTTGTGAAATCTGACATTGTCATAATAATTACGATTCATTGGGAGTTGCCGTGACGGAAGGAACCGCCCTGCCACGGTAATTCCCATACAGCCATAATTATCTATCCGCCACGGCAGGATGAAAGCGATTATACTTTCTTTTTCTTGGGAACTCTTCCTGGGCACCGGAAGATAAAGGAGAGGGTTGTGATGAATGAGAGCAGAAACCGCCCGCGAGAACGGACGAGGGACCCGCTCACTTTTTTCCTTGACCTGACTCGCCAACACGGGGATGTGGTCCGCTACCGTTCTGCACCGGAGCCTGCTTATCTGATCAACCATCCGGACCATGTCAGGCACGTTCTGGTGGACAATAACCGCAATTATGTCAAAGACACATACATCAACAGCATGTTCAAGTCTTACGTGGGGGACGGCCTGCTGACGAGCGAGGGGGAAGTGTGGCAGAAACAGCGGCGCCTGATGCAGCCAGCCTTCCACAATAAGCGCCTGGAATCCCTGGATGCCACCATCACCGCTAAAACTGCAGAAATGCTGGCGCAGTGGGACGCCGCGTGCCGGCGCGGTGAACCGGTCCTGATCGCGCAGGAGATGGCCGCGCTCACCCTTTCGATCGTCACGGAGATCTTGTTCGGAGTCGACCTGGGAGATGACGTCCGGCTGATCGAAGAGGCGGTCGACATGGGTGGGGCGCTCCTGGAGAGGCCGAAGAACCCCCGCTTTCGAGAGGCCTTGAACATGATGATGGAGATCGTCGAGCGGATCATCGCCGACCGCCGGGAAGGGGGTAAAGACCACGACGATCTGCTTGCGACCCTTCTGCAAGTTAGGGACGAGGCCACCGGCGAAGGGATGAGCGACGAACTGCTCCGCCACCAGGTGGTGACCCTGCTGCTGGCGGGCTACGAGACGACTGCGAGCGCCCTTACCTGGACGTGGTACCTGCTCGCCCAGCACCCGGAGATCGCCGCCGTGCTCGAGGCCGAGACCATTCGTGCGCTGGACGGACGCATCCCTTGCTCCGCGGACCTCGACGCGCTGGGATATGCTCTGATGGTCTTCGAAGAATCGATGCGCCTGTATCCCCCGGCGTGGATCATCGGGCGGCGGGCGTTGAACGCCGACCAGTTCGGAGAGACGCACATCCTTCCGGCGACGGTCATCGCCATCAGCCCGTACACCCTGCACCGCCACCCGGGGTTCTGGGATCAGCCGGAGGTCTTCGACCCGCTGAGATTTTCGGCAGAAAGGTCTACAGGGCGGCACCGCTTCGCGTACATCCCCTTTGGCGGCGGTCCCCGCCAGTGCATCGGCAATACCCTGTCGTTGATCGAAGCCCGGCTGATCCTCTCGATGGTCGCCCAGCGCTTCAGGCTGGAGCTGGTTGAGGATCACCCGATCCAGCCGGAGGTGCTGTTTGTGCTCCGCCCCGACCGGCAAATGAAGATGCGCCTCACGCCTCTTTAGGGATCCACGGTCTCAGGCGCAGGTTCCAGCCGCCTTCCCCCCCGACGCGCAGGTCGCGACGCTGGAAACGCAGCCAGGCGAACAGGATGAAAAGGGCGGCAAAGCCGAGCAATCCTCCCAACGAAGCCCAATCCAGCCCGTTGATCGCCTCTCCGCTCTGGTAGTAGCTCAGCGGAGAGAAGCGGGCGATCGATTCCAGCTTCTCGTCGATGTTCGCCAGGGAGGTGATGAAATAGCTGGCGACCACGGCGAGTCCCGTGACCATCGCTGCCAGGCGCCGGGAGGGAAGGACCTGGCTGAGCGCCAGAGCGACTGCACCAAAGAGCAAGGTCGCAGCGAGCAGAGAAAGGAACGGCTGAGCCATCTCCAGCGGCGATATGCCCAATGATGAGCCGGTACCCGCGATTACGAAGCTCAGCCAGACGATAGTGAACATCAAGGTCGTCGATGCGGCGAAAGCCAGGATTCGGCCGAAAAAGTACCCTGAACGGCTGACGGGGTGCCCCATCACCAGGTCGAGCACGCCGCTCTCTTCCTCGCTGGCAATCAGGCCGCTGGCGATCAGCACCGCATAGATCCCAAGGACGAGCGGCATGTAGGAGAAGAACTCGACGGTGAGGTAGCCCTCTGGCGTGAAGATGGTCCCCACGTCTCCGAAGAAAGCCATCATTTCTTCGGGAAAGCTGTTGAGGAATTGCTGCATCTGGTCTTTTTGAGCAGCAAAGGTATCGTAAAACGAGACCAGGTACACCCCGAGCAGCGCCAGGGACAGACCCCAGCCCAGGATCTGGCCGCGTGATTTGACGAGTGTGTAGCGAAAGATGGTTAACATGTATTGCTCCTGTCCTGCGCCGATTCAGGCGCTCTCCTGGTAATAAGTCAGGAAGATCTCCTCGAGGGAGGGGCGTTCAGTTTCGATGTCGATCACCGGATAAGTCGAAAGGGTCTTGATCAACCCGTCCATCTCGCCGCTGACCTGGAGGTAGACCGCCGCGCTGTCGTCGCGTCCCAGGACCTGGATTCCGGGCAGTTTTTCAAGCGGTGACAGGTTGACTTCTTCCCTGAAGCGGACACGCACCCGGCGGATGGCGCGCTCGATGAGCAGGCCGGGATCGGCCACCTCCACGACAACCCCCTTGCGGATAATGGCAACCCGGTCGGCGATCTCCTGCACTTCGCTGAGGATGTGCGAGGAGAAGAACACCGTGGTGCCATTCTGCCTGGCTTCGAGGATCATGCGGAGCACTTCCTGCTGGATCAATGGATCGAGCCCAAAGGTAGGTTCGTCCAACATCAGCAGCTCGGGACGGTGCATGAGCGCCTGGAGGACGCCGACTTTCTGCTTGTTCCCCTTGGACAGGTTGCGGATGGCGGGCTTGAGGTCGAGATCGAGCCGATTTGCCAGTTGGCGGACGAAGTTCCAGTCCGCGGCGTTTCGGCGCAGGCGGTTCAGGAAGCGGAGCGTTGCCTCGACGGTCATATTCTCATCGAAGTGCAGCTCCCCAGGAAGGTAGCCGGCCCTGGAGCGCACGGCGACCGGATCTACCTGCGGGTCTATCCCGAGGACGCGCAGCTGCCCGCTGTCAGGCCGGATCAGATCGAGCAGGCAGCGGATGGTCGTGGTCTTGCCAGCCCCGTTCGGTCCGAGGAAGCCGAAGATTTCTCCGGGCATCACTTCGAGGTCCACTCCCCGCAGGGCGCGTACGGGGCCGTACGATTTGACCAGTTTTCGAACCAGTATTGCCAGTGATTTTTCCATTGCTGAAACTCCAATTCAACCAAGTGGAACCTGGGTGGGATTTTACACCCCGCTCCGGGTTCACATAGCGCCTGCCAGATGCAACACCCGGGCGGGGTTCGATAGAGCAGGGGATCGCCGGGGTGTCGGGGTAATAAATTTAGATTAGTCTAATGTTAATATTAGATTAGTATCATAATTTTGTCAAGCTGAAAATCCCCGGGTTGACAAGAGTCCTTCCACACTTTAAAATCCCTGGTCAGGTGGGCGATCAACTTGGGCTATGGTATCCGGTGTGATTATTCTTGGAGGTGATGATGGCTCAAATTCCAGCTGTCGAGAACCAGTTAGAAGGAGAAGTCTTTTACCCACCCCAGGAGGTGGTTTCAAACGCCCATATCGAGGATTACGAATCGATCTACAGGCGTTCGCTGGAGGACCCGGAGGGATTTTGGGCGGAGCGAGCCCAGGAACTGGAGTGGTTTCAGAAGTGGGAACGAGTGCTGGATGACAGCAATCCGCCGTTTTTTAAGTGGTTCGTCGGGGGTGTGACCAACATCGTCCATAATGCCCTGGACCGCCACCAGAAGACCTACCGGAAGAATAAGCTCGCCCTGATCTGGGAGGGAGAACCCGGGGATGTGCGCACTTTTTCTTATTTCTCTCTCAACCGCGAAGTATGCAAGTTCGCCAACGTGTTGCGCAGCATGGGGGTGCGCAAAGGCGATATCGTCACGATCTACCTGCCGCGCCTGCCGGAGCAGATGATCGCCATGCTGGCGTGCGCGAAGATCGGCGCGCCGCACAGCGTCGTGTATGGAGGCTTCAGCGTCGAAGCCCTCGCCGAACGGATCGAGGACGCGCAAAGCCGGGTGCTGATCACCTCCGACGGCGGCTGGCTGCGGGGAAAGATCGTGCCCCTGAAAGAGATCGCTGATGAGGCCATGTCCCGCCAGCCGACGATCGAGAGCTGCATCGTGGTCAGGCGCACCGGGCAGGATGTCTACATGGAGCCCGGGCGGGATTACTGGTACCACGACCTGATGGGCCTGCCCATCTCCGCCAACCAGTGCCAGACGGAACCGGTGGACGCTGAAGATCCGCTCTTCATCCTGTACACCTCCGGCACCACGGGGAGGCCGAAAGGCGTGGTGCACACGCACGGCGGGTATATGGTCTATGTGTACACAACCCTGAAGTACGTGTTCGACATAAAAGATGAAGACCGCTGGTGGTGCGCAGCCGATCCCGGGTGGGTCACCGGGCACAGCTACATTGTCTATGGGCCGCTGATCAACGGAGCGACCAGCTTCATGTACGAGGGCGCTCCAAACCATCCTTACCCTAACCGCTGGTGGCGGATGGTGGAGAATTACGGCGTCACGATCCTGTACACGGCGCCGACCGCCATCCGGGGCCTGATGCGCTTCGGCGAGGCGTGGGCGAACCGCCATGACCTGAGCAGCCTCCGCCTGCTGGGCACCGTAGGCGAGCCGATCAACCCGGAAGCCTGGCGCTGGTATCACACCGTGATCGGTAAAGGGCGCTGCCCTATCATGGATACCTGGTGGCAGACTGAGACGGGTGGCTTCATGATCACTCCCCTGCCGATCACGCCCCTCAAGCCGGGCTCGGCGACGCGGCCTTTCTTTGGAATCGACGTAGACGTGGTCGACGACGAGGGGAGGCCCGTCCCGTCTGGGGAAGAGGGCTACCTGGTGATCAAGACGCCCTGGCCGGGGATGCTGCGAACGATCTACCGAGACCCCGACCGCTATCGCCAGCAGTACTGGGGAAAGTTTGGCACCATGTACCAGACGGGCGACTCAGCCCGAAAAGACAAGGACGGCTACGTGTGGATTATCGGCCGTATGGACGACGTGATCAAGGTGAGCGGCTACCGTTTGGGGACGGCAGAAGTCGAAAGCGCCCTGGTCAGCCACCCGGCAGTCGCTGAAGCAGCCGCGATCGGCCTGCCCCACGAGATCAAGGGCAATGCCATCCACGCCTTTGCGATCCTCAAGACAGGTGTGGAGAAGACGGAAAAGCTCGCAGAGGAACTTCGCCAGCATGTTGCCCATGAGATCGGCCCGATCGCCAGGCCGGAGGACATCACCTTCGTGGACAGCCTGCCAAAGACTCGCAGCGGGAAGATCATGCGCCGCCTGCTGCGCGCCCGCGCCCTGGGCCTGCCAGAGGGGGACACCACCACGCTCGAGGAGTGACCCCTGCATCTCCCCACCAAATGGGCCTGCCCGTCAGCAGGACCTCACCCATTGGTGGAAAATTCCTTTGTATTGGGCAGCTGCAACTTACTTGACAACCGCTTCAAAACGGATATACTCACCCGGTGAGTATATCCGTGGCTGCAAGAACCGCTTACGTCGGTCCACTGTCTCCAGAGTTTGCGCTGCTTGGCTTCCTGTCACAGGGAGAAGCACACGGCTACGAGCTGCACCAGAGACTGGTCCGGGAATTGGGCCAGATCTGGCATGTCAGCTTGAGCCAGGTCTACAACATCCTCAACCGCCTCGAAGAAAAGGGATATATCACCGGGGAGACCCGGGAGCAGGATAAGCTCCCGCCCCGGCGCACTTTCCACGTGACCGAATCCGGGAAGGAAAGGTTTGAATCCTGGCTGCACGCGGCGAGCGGCGTCAGCGTGAAAGCGATCCGCATCGAGTTCCTCACACGCCTTTACTTCGCCCGGACGATCAGCCTGGAACTGGCGCAGGAGATCCTCGAAAAGCAGATCGAGGAAACGAAGAAAGGGATCGACCGCCTCACAAGTGTTCACCAGACCCTAAATTCGAAAAACGAGTTCAACCGACTCGCGGTCGATTTTCGAATCAGACAGCTCGCGTCGATTTTGAACTGGCTCGATGAGTGCACACGGTTTCTGGAAGATGAATCCAGAGGAGATCGGAGATGAAGGAGCGAATCAGGCAGGAAGGATTTTTATGGATCGTCGCCCTGCTCACCCTGGTCCCTGGATTGTCTTCTTGCGGAAGCGGGTCAATTTTTCTCAACCCTCTCGAGTTCTCTGATTCGACTTCCAACAACAGGCTGACGGTAGCGGCAGCGGCTGACCTGCAGTTTGCGTTCACCGAGATCGCGGCGCTTTTCGAAGAGGACACGAATACCAAGGTCACGCTGGTGTTCGGTTCGACAGGACAGCTCGGTCAGCAGATAGAAAATGGCGCTCCCTACGACCTGTTTGCAGCAGCGGACCGCAAGGTCATCGGGCGGCTCGTCGAGCTGGGTCTCATTGAAGCCGACAGCGTGGAACTTTATGCGCGGGGCCGGATCGTGTTGGCGGTCAACCGCCAAACGGGGATCGCAGCAGCGGATTTGAAAGAACTCCCTGGCCTGCCCGTCAGGAGCATCGCGATCGCCAACCCCGACCATGCGCCTTACGGGGCGGCCGCGAAGCAGGCATTGGCGGCGACAGGCGTATGGGACGATCTCCAGGACAGGCTGGTCTTCGGCGAGAACGTCCGCCAGACTCTCCAGTTTGTCCAGACTGGCGACGCTGAAGTCGGGATCGTGGCGCTCTCGGTCGCAAATGTGCCAGAAATTTCCTGGACGTTCATCGATGAGCAGTACCACGATCCGCTCGATCAGGCTCTGGGAGTGGTCGTTGGATCGCCACACGCCGGGATGGCCCGCCAGTTTGCTCAGTTCATCAATGGAGATGAGGGCAGACCAATTATGCGCAAATACGGATTCACGCTGCCGGATGAAACTCCGGCTGAGCCTGGAAGCGAGCCGTGATAGGCAGTTTTATCACCAATTGGTCGCCGCTGGCGATTTCGTTGTGGGTCTCCTCGATCGCCGGGTTCTCGGCGCTGGTATTGGGAGTCGGGCTGGCCTGGTACCTTGCCAGGACCAGGAATCGATTCACGGTCGTCCTGGAGGGGCTGACCCTGTTATCCCTGGTGCTGCCGCCCACGATCCTGGGGTACTACCTGCTGGTGGCGTTGGGTCGGCAGGGCCTGGGAACATGGATCGAGCAGATGTTTGGAATACGGGTGGTGTTTGCCTGGCCCGGAGCGGTCGTGGTGGCGACGATCGTCGCCATGCCGCTGGTGATCCAGACAGCCAAGACCGGATTTGCCGAGATCGAACGCGAGATCGAAGACGCGGCGCGGGTTGACGGGTGTGGGAGGTGGCAGTTCTTCTGGCGGGTTGGGGTTCCCGTGGCATGGCGCGGCATCGCCGCCGGCGGGATGCTGGGTTTCCTGCGCGCTCTGGGTGAGTTCGGGGCGACTTTAATGGTGGCTGGCAATATCCCTGGCCGCACCCAGACCCTGGCGATGGCCATCTTCGACGCGGTCCAGAAGAACGACTTTACAACTGCCAACCGGATCGCCTTGCTGCTTCTGTCCATTTCATTTGGGGTCATCTTGTTGGTCTATTTCACGAACCAGCGCATTGCCAGCCGGGAATGAACGGTTTCCAAACCTCTGTCCAGGGACCTTCGGGTGATTAGCCGCCATAGATGGCAACCTCAGACGGGTCGATTTTATGGACGACCCAGTTAATAAGCACCATTGACTCATATCCAATTTATGGCATAATCTGCGCTACCGTTTCAAGGCTGAAAAGCGGTGATGGAAACGAGTAAACCTGGCTGAGCTGCCAGAGAACCCGGGTGAGGTGCGAGCCGGGACAGCATCGCAGGTTGAAAATCCTTCCGGAGCTGCAATTTGAAATCAGGACTCCTGAGAGTAGAGGCGCCGGGCTCATCCCCCGTTACGAGGATGCAGGTTACCGCCAGGTCGCACTCAGCAGGCGATCCCCTTTGGGAAATTCAGAACCACCCAAGACAGGCGGATGACTCTGAATGAGAGCCCGGCAGCAGCCGGGAAGCAGGGTGGTACCGCGGGCGTCAGGACAGGCCTCCCGTCCCTGAAGAGGGATGGGAGATTTTTTATTACCGATCGGTTTGGAGGAGTTATGCCTTTTAAAGAGGTGCCTGCAAAGGTTGATTTTCCAGCCCAGGAGAGGGAGATCCTGACTCTTTGGGAAGAAATCGGAGCTTTTCGGAAGCTCCGCGAGCTGTACAGGGGCGACCCGCGCTGGTCGTTCATTGATGGGCCCATCACCGCGAACAACCCGATGGGCGTGCACCACGGTTGGGGGCGCACGTATAAAGACCTGTTCCAGCGTTTCTGGACGATGCGCGGCCGGGAGCTTCGGTACCAGAATGGATTCGACTGCCAGGGCCTGTGGGTCGAGGTGGAAGTCGAGAAAGATCTGGGATTCAAGAGCAAGAAGGACATCGAGGCTTATGGCCTCGAACAATTCGTGCGGATGTGCAAGGCGCGGGTGCTGAGATACGCGGCGATCCAGACCGAACAATCGATCCGTCTGGGTTACTGGATGGACTGGAACGATCCGGATGTCCTGCGCTGGCTGGCAGACCGCCTGATGGAGGACCCGGCGCAGGTGATCACCCTGGAAGGTCCGCGGGGACCGGTGACCGACAGCGTCGAAGGGATCGTCGGCCGGCTGGGTCTGCCCGAGCTGGGCGGCAGCTACTTCACCTTCTCCACCGAGAACAACTACATGATCTGGACCTTCTTGAAGAAGTGCTGGGAGAAGGGATGGCTCTACCGCGGCGCGGACGTGATGCCCTGGTGCCCGCGCTGCGCCACGGGCATCAGCCAGCACGAGATCGTCACGGACGGGTACGCGGAGCTCACCCACCGCAGTGTGACCTTGCGATTCCCGCTCTTGAGAGATGAGAAGAGGACATCTTTCAAACCTCATCCTTCATCTTTATTAGTCTGGACCACCACGCCCTGGACGCTGACCAGCAACGTGGCAGCCGCGGTCGGACCTCAGCTGACTTACCTGAAAGTCCGGCAGGGAGACGAGATTCTCTACCTCTCCAAAGGGACGACGCATATGCTGCGCGGCGACTACGAGGTCCTTGAAGAGCTGCAAGGCAAAGAGATGGAAGGGTGGGCTTATGCTGGCCCGTTCGACGACCTTCCGGCCGCGAACCAGGTCGGAGGCAACGCCGGACGAGCGTCAGGCGAAGGAGAAAGAATGGCGGAGCTGGTCAGGGGGGTGGGTCTGTCCGCGGCGCAGGCGCACCGAGTCATCCTCTGGGAGGGCGTCGGCGAATCTGAAGGCACCGGTATCGTCCATATCGCCCCTGGCTGCGGCGCAGAGGATTTCCTCCTGGGAAGGGAGCACCACCTGCCCCTGATCGCTCCGCTGGACGAAGAGGGATACTTCCTTGACGGTTTTGGCTGGCTGTCTGGGCGATATGTTGGCGAGGTGTCGACGCCGATCTTCGAGGATCTGGAACGCAAAGGCCTCCTCTACCACGTCGAACCTTACACGCACCGATATCCCACCTGCTGGCGGTGCAAGACCGAGCTGGTCTTCCGCCTGGTGAGCGAGTGGTTCATCAGCATGGGAGCCATGTACGACAAACCCCGCAACGAATTGACCGCTGAAGAGAAAGCCGCCTCCCTGCGCTACCAGATCATGGATGTGGTCGATCAGATCCGCTGGATCCCGGAATTTGGCTATGCCCGCGAGATGGACTGGCTGCGCAACATGCACGATTGGATGATCAGCAAGAAGCGGTATTGGGGGCTGGCGTTGCCGATCTGGACCTGCGCGGACTGCGGGAACTTTGAGGTAATCGGCGACGAGATCGAGCTCCAGGCGCGGGCGATAGCCGGGTGGGAGGAATTCGCCGGACACACCCCGCACCGCCCCCACGTGGACGCAGTGAAGATCGCCTGCTCCCGATGCGGCGGCGTGATGAGCCGCATCCCCGATGTGGGAAACCCCTGGCTCGACGCCGGGATCGTGCCGTTCAGCACGCTATGTTACCGCACGGACCGGGAGTACTGGCGGCAGTGGTACCCCGCAGACTGGATCAGCGAGTCCTTTCCAGGCCAGTTCCGCAACTGGTTTTACAGCCTGCTGGCGATGGCGACGGTGGTCGACAACAGCCCGCCGTTCCGGGAGGTCTTCACGTACGCGACGCTCCTGGCCGAGGACGGCCGTCCGATGCACAAGAGCTGGGGCAACTCCATCGAGTTCAACGAGGCCGCCGACCGGATGGGCGTGGACGTGATGCGCTGGCTATACTGCGTCCACAAGCCGGAAAACGACCTGCTCTTCGGCTACAACCGCGGCGATGAAGTCCGGCGCAGCTTTCTGATCCCCCTTTGGAACGTGTACAGCTTTCTGGTGACGTACGCCAACCTGGATGGATGGTCCCCGCAGGCTTCCTCTGAAAGCATCACTGGCAGTCAACTCCCTATCCCCCAGGAGGGGAAAGGGGACAGGGGCGCAGGGGAATTCGACCCATCTCATCCCGAGGGATCTCCGCCCCCGTCGGATAACCTGCTCGACCGCTGGATCCTCTCCCGGCTCAACCAGGTCGTGGCTGGCGTCACAAAAGATGTGGAGGGATCAGACCTGTACAGCGCAACCGTGTCTATCGAGGCGTTTCTGGATGACCTGACCAACTGGTACGTGCGGCGGAGCCGGCGCCGGTTCTGGAAGAGTGAGCAGGATGAGGACAAGAATGCGGCATACGCGACGCTGTACCATTTGCTGGTCAGGCTCGCGGTGCTCCTGGCGCCGTTCACGCCCTTCGTCGCGGAGGCGATGTACCAGAACCTGGTCCGGTCCGTACGGCCAGGAGCGCGGGAGAGCGTGCATCACTGCGCCTGGCCAGAGGCTGACCTCGCGGTTATCGACGCGGATCTGCTTGAAGAGATGGCCCTGGCGCGGCAGGTCAGCGGTCTGGGCCTGAGCGCGCGGAACAGCGCAGGCCTGAAAGTCCGCCAGCCGCTGGCGAAAGCGCTCATCTACGCCAGCGGAAACCGGAGGCTTGGCCCTCAATTCGCTGCCATCGTCAGGGACGAGCTGAACGTGAAGGAGATCGAATTTGTGAAAGACCAGGGGGAGCTTGTCACCCACCAGGTGCTGCCGGATAACAAAGCATTAGGGCCGCGGTTTGGCGCGCTGTTCCCCAAGGTCCGCGCGGCGCTGGCCGCCATGGACCCGGCCGAGGTCGCCCGGCGGGTGGAAGCCCGACTGCCCGTCACCCTGAAAGTGGAACAGCAGGTCGTAGACCTCGCTCCGGAAGAAATCCTGGTGCAAACGCAACCGGTCGAGGGGCTGACCGTCGCAGCCGACCGGCTGGTCACGGTCGCGCTCGATGTGACCCTCACGCCCGAGCTACGCGCCGAGGGGCTTGCCCGCGAGATTGTGCGCCGGGTTCAGGCGATGCGCAAAGACGCCGGCTTCAACATCGACGACCGCATCACGCTCTCTTACACCGGGAGCGGAGAACTCCAGGCGGTGATGCAGGCGTGGGCCGGTTACATTCAGGCAGAAACGCTCTCAACCCGTCTCGTCCAGGGGGATCCGCCGGCAGGCGCTCACGTGGAGACTCAGACGATCGATGGGTTCGAATTGAGGATCGGATTGCAGCGCCAGGCGACGTGAGGCTTCCGCTCACTCCCGGCTGAAGAGGGAGCGGGAGATGGCCCGCACGGTGACCTTCTGCCCTGTCAGGAGATACTGGGCGCGAAACAGACCTGCCGCGGCGCGCAGGATCAGCGCTGCGGTAATCCCCAGCCAGACGAGGTTTACCAGGAGCCCGACCAACCCAAGCCCGATGATCTTACCTGCCAGCAGCTGTCGCGGTGTAACGGTCACCATCAAGATCTCCAGCGCCCGGTTCTCGCGCTCTTTGTTCAGGCTGCTGAGCATGAAACCGGCAGACATCAGGATCAGCACGTAGTACACCATCATCACGCCGTAGGGCAGGAAGAACGTCAGGGGGAGTCTTCATCTCGCTCAGAGGTTGGATGCAGGACGGTAATCTTCAGGTCGTAAGGTTCAGCGACGAGCCTGGTGAGTTCCGCATCCTCTCCGAGGAGGTTGAAATGGAGCACGTGCCGGATGGCTGCCCCCTGCTCCAAGATCGTAAAGGGGTTGAAATCCTCCTGAACGAAGATTATATCTCCGGTCGCCGGGTATTCCACGGGGATCAGGTAGTATGCGCTGATCTCACCAGCTGAAAGCGCTTCACGAACGGAGGCTTCATCGGGATATTTTCGGAAGCTGCCAGAGGAGAGGTCCTCGGGGATCCTCCGGATCAGATCTCCTGGATCGACGAACCCCTCGGCCTGTTCAGCGGGAGGTCGGGGAGGCGTCGTGAGCCTGGCGAAAGCTCCCGGCGCCACGCGGTCGACCAGAACGAAGATCAACAAGCCCGCGCCAGAGAGCAACGGCTCGAAGACACGGCTCCCCAGGAGGACGAAAGCCGAGATAAAAGTGATCCAGGCCAGGAGCTGCGTCCCGCCGATGCCCACGATGCCCAGGATCTTCCCCGTCATGAACTGACCGGGAGTGACCGAGGTCATGATGACTTCCATGGTGCGGTTCTCTTTCTCCTCGATCACCGCCTGCATCAGATATCCGGTCGTGGCAAACACGGCGATCATGAAAAAGAATCCGATCAAGAAAGGCATGAACAGCCCAAGCCAGTCGCCCTCCTGGAGGCGGCGCCCGCCGTCCAAGGAGCGCACTTCCAGGTGATCCCCTTCCAACAGCCGCCTGGCGACCTCCTCCGACTGGGCTGCCAGCAGGCTGGCGCGGAGGTAATCCTGCAATCCGTTGATGGCAGTTTCGCTCGGATCGTCCAGGCTGAACAGCTCGACGTTTTTCTCATTCTTTTTCTACGCCCCCCTGCACGACCTGAACGAAGATCTTATCGAGGGTCGGCGCGGCGATCTCGAAGTATTCGAGGGGGATATGCCGCGCCACCAGCGCCTGGAGCACACGGTCGGCGGAAACACCGGGAGCGAGGACCAAGCGATAAGCTGCATTGTGGACTTCGACCCGGGTCACTTCTTCTATCTCCGGCAGGGCCTGGGGGGAACGAACCAGCGCCGCATTCCCAGAGAAGCGCTGACGGATCTCGCCGATCGGCCCGTAGAGCAGCGCCCGGCCCTGGTCGATCAACAGGATCCGGTCGCACATCTCTTCCACCTGGTGCACCTGGTGCGTGGACAGGATCGCGGTCACCCCCCGGTCTGCCAGCTCGCGGAGCAGGTCTTTGACCATCCGGGTGTTGATCGGGTACAGGCCGGTGAAAGGCTCGTCGATGATCACCAGGTCGGGCTCGTGCAGCAGGGTGGCGATGGTCTGGGCTTTCTGCTGCATGCCCTTGCTCAGCTCTTTGACCTTTTTCTTCCTGTGCTCCGCCAGGTCAAAGCGCTCCAGGTACGCCGAAGACAGGCGGCGGGCTTCCTCGTAAACCTCCTGCAGGCAAGCGCTTGCCTGCGGGAGGTCGTTGGGGATCAGGGCGATTGGTAATTCTTCAATACGAGGGGGAAATAGTTGTGGAAGACAACATTCGTCTCGATCGTCACCGTGTTGTCGTCGGGGTCAGGGTCGGGCGTCGTGCTGCTCACCTCCGCGGTGTTGACCAGAGGGATGGCAGCGTCCTCTTCGATGGAAACGACGATTTCGACGGTGGCGCTGCCGCCGGATGCGACTGTGCTCAGGTTGCACGGCAGGGCCGTGCAGTCGCCCTGGCTCGAGGAGACCAAGACCAACGTCACGCCGGAGGGGAGATTGTCCGTGACTGTGACATCCAGGGCAATGTCAGGGCCGGGGTTGCTCACGGTGATCGTGTAGGTGAGTTCCTGCCCGGGCGAGACTGGATCGAGATCAGCCTCCTTGGCTATGGAGAGATTGGCCTGGTCGCCAGTGCATTCGGGGAATGCAAAAGAAGCGATCCGCGTCTGCCACGGGGCGCTGCCGCTCGTTTCGACGTACTCCTGCGTATACCAGAAAGTACAGTCGTCGGTCGGATCAACGCTCATGCTGCTGTAATCCCCCCACCTGCCGGCGGAGTGGGTCTGGACCCCGCTTCCGGCGATGATCGAGGTCTC
>CAYQDF010000038.1:0-26682 GCA_964416175.1 uncultured Anaerolineaceae bacterium | reverse complement strand
CGAGCGGAACGCAGTCCCCTCGAAGCGCGCTGCTCCGCTCAGGAGGCGACGAACACACCGCTAATGGCGCCTCAGTCCCCCTCGAGAGTGCTTGCCAGCAGGATCCCGTCCGCCCAATACCACCCCGTCGTCCCGGCAGGCAGGATGTCAAATACCGCGGACCCTCCGTAAGGCAAGAGATCCAGCTGGGCCACCTGGCTCCCGTCCAGAGGCTCACCGACTTTCAGGTCGCCGATCCGCCGCCCATCCGGCACCGGATGTCCGGGCGAAACCCACAGCTCCCGTCCATCAGCAAGGACCAGGTGCGCCACCTGGTGGCCGTAAGGCGCAGCCATCCGGCTGGTCATCAAGAGCTCAACCGCAGCCCGCTCTCCGCTGGCGGAAGCTGTCCAGACGAGGTCTCCGGGGCTCAACTTTTCTACCGGGACCGGTCCACGGGGCGTATCGATCAGGGTGCCCGCAGCCAGACAGATGGGGCAGGCGAGGCTGGTCGGCTGGCTTGAAAGGATCGTGAGGGAGCCGGTGCCGTCGATCAGCCCATTGACGACCATCCCCTGCCCCTCCCCCTCGGAGACCTGGAGCTGGAACTGGTAACCGTCCTCCGTCAGCTGGAAGTCGATCGCGGCCAGACGCTTGTGCTCCTGGTAGACCTTCAGCACCTGTTCGCTGGTCAGCGTGGTCAGCCCGGCCAGGCCGCTGTGCCTGAGGATCGCCTGGAACTCCTCGGCGTTTTCCTGGAGCGCCGGGAAGGCGGCCAGCGCCCGGTCGAGCTCGTCCCCGCGCGCCACCGGGTAGAAATCTGGGTCGCAGTAAAACATGTCCGGATAGCGCTCCAGGAGCAGGTACTTCAGTTCGGTCGGCGGGAGTCCTCCGGGAAGTGTGGGGATCGCCGTCGGTGGTTCGAGAGGTTCAGCAGGAGGCTGTGATCCTTCGGGGGGTACACCGGTGATCGTGTCCGGGACCGCAGTGCCGACGATGGGCGTCGAGGGCGGAAAAGTCCCCTGGATCGCGGTTTCTTTCAGCGGCAGCAGTCCCGGGCTGCACGCGGAGAGCAGGGGGATCCCTGACGTCAGCAAAAGGAGGAAGCGCTTCATCGCTCATAGTATACCTTATTGGTTTTACCCCGGCTCATCTCCGCCTATCGGCGCGGGTATAATTGCGCTGTGCGACGAAAAACCATCGTCCGGTGGATGCTCCTGCTCGTCCTGCTGGCCGGTCCGTTCAGCCCGGCTCCCCGCGCCCACGCCGGTTCCTCCAGGGCCGAAGCTGCCCAATCGGACGAGGTCACGGCCTTCGACCTGATCCTGGCCATGAACACGCTGCGCGTCTCCCTGGGAAACCGGGCGCTTGTTGAAGACCCGACGGTCATGGCCGTGGCGCAGGCGACCGCCGACATCATGGCTGCCAACCAGATGTCCTGGCACATCGGCGACGTCGACGGGAGGCTGGCCGCGGCGGGCTACGGGGGAGGCGCAAAAGTCTGGGCGACGGAGAACTTCGCCTACGGTAACCTGTCGATCGACGAGATCATGGTCGCCTGGTCCGACGCGGACCACATGCTCCCGGCCACGAACTCCGCATACTGCCACGTCGGCGCGGGGGTCGCCAAAGCGCCGAACGGTTTCACCTACTACGTGCTTCAAGCCGCCTACATTTCAGGGAAGACCTGCACCGCAAACGCGCCCCCGGGCGGTGGCACCCCGCCTCCCGGGGGGGCGCCTGGCGGCGTCCCCCAGTTCATTGTCCCGGTGAAGATCGCAACGCCGGACATAGACGGCAGGGTTTACCACATCGTCGAAGCCGGGCAGTCCTTTTGGTCGATCGCCGTGGCTTACAAAGTCACCATCCGTGATTTGGAGATCTGGAACAACCTGTCCCGGGAAAACGGGCTGCGGATCGGCCAGCGGTTGTTCATCCCGGGCAGCAACACGGTGGGGTATGCGACGCCCACGCCGGTCGGGATGGTCCTGACCAGCACACCCGACGCAGACGGCAGGATTGTGCACGTCGTCCAGCCCTACCAGAATCTGACCACGATCGCCCAGGCTTACAAGGTGGATGTCGATCAGATCCTTACCCTGAACGGTCTCCTGGTGGACTGGCCCCTGCAGATCGACCAGAAGCTGCTCATCGACCCGGGCCACGTGACGCCCAGCCCCACCCCTCGCCCGCTGACCCCCATCGAGAAGCTCACGCCCGAAAGCGACGGGAAATACTACCACACCGTCCAGAGCGGCGAGACGCTCTCGTGGATCGCGGACCTGTACGAGGTCAGCCTTGCCGAACTGATGGCCTGGAATGGGTTGAATGCGGCCTCCATCATCCGCCCCAGCCAGAAGCTGCTGCTCCAGGTGACGCCCCCCGCCACCGAGACGCCCACCCCCGCACCCCCGACGGACACCGCGACCGCAACCCTCACCCCGCCAGCCCGGTCTCCCTCCCCCACGGCCACGCGCCCGGCGGCCAGCCGGACCGCCGAGGCGGAAACCCCGGCCACCGGCGACGGGAACCCCGCTGCCTGGATCCTGCCAGTCGGCCTGGCAGCGGGGGTGATCCTGGTCGTGGTCATCGCCCGCAGGAAGCAGGGGTGAGCTCTTTTGGTGGGGCTGTCGATGCGCAGGCCAGGCGAGGTCTCAAGGGAACCCTCTGGTCAAAGGGTGATCGGTGGGTTATAATTTTGTCCATCGGGGCGTAGCTCAGCCCGGCTAGAGCGCACGGTTCGGGTCCGTGAGGCCGGCGGTTCAAATCCGCCCGCCCCGACTTTTGATACCCATCGTCAGTCCGGATGCCCGTTTTCGGGTTTTCGAGCGGAGTATGGTTCGAGGGGGAAATAGGACACTGTCCATCCCATGCCATCAACTCTGTCAGCTGCCCCGCCCAGGCAGGGCAGTATAATAAAGGCAAACCTGGTCCGGTAACAGCGGCCAGCCGATCTTACGGACCCGGAGGACACCCGCCGACAACCGTGTTCCTCCGCGTCCAATATCCTGGGAGGGCAGGGGTGGTCGAAAAAATCCAGTTCACACGTAACTACACAGACGAGAGCACCGAGCGGGGATTCCAGTTCGAATTCTTCTGCGACCGCTGCGGCACGGGGTACCGCACCCGCTTCCAGCCGTCCGCGCTGGGGACGGTCTCCGGCGCGCTGGACGCCGCCAGCAGCCTGTTCGGCGGCATCTTCGGGCAGGCGGCGGACCTCGGCGAGCGCGTCCGTTCCGCCAGCTGGGAGAAAGCCCACGACGACGCCTTCGTCAAGGCGGCCGAGGAGCTCAAACCCGACTTCATCCAGTGCCCGCGCTGCTCGAGCTGGGTGTGCCGGGAGCGCTGCTGGAATTCCAGCAAGGGGCTGTGTAAGAACTGCGCTCCAGACCTGGGCGTGGAGATGGCCGCCGCGCAGTCCAGCCGCACGGTCGAGGAGATCTGGGCGCACTCGAAGATGGCGGAGGAGGATCGGGAGATGCTCCAGGAGAAGAGCTGGCGGGAGGGAGTGCGCGCCGCCTGCCCGGAATGCGGCCTCCCCCTGGAGCGGAACGTCAAATTCTGCCCGGAGTGTGGGGCCAGGATCAAACAGGACTTCTTCTGCACCGAGTGTGGATCGAAGATCGCCCCCGGCGCGAAGTTCTGCCCGGAGTGCGGCGCCAGGGTGCAGGCAGGATAGGTCAGGTCAGCTCTCGTGCACGAGCGCCAGGCAGCGGCTGATGCCGCCGGTGGCTCCTTTGATCTTTGGGCCGCCTGCGATCAGCGTCGCGCCGTTCGGCGGGACCCGGTCCAGGTTTGCCAGCGCCTCCATCCCCCAGCGGTTGCTGCCCAGCCAGAGGTAGTGAGTGACAAAGTCCGGCGACGGTCCGTAATCCAGGCTGAGGGTGTCCACGCCGATCCCATTCACGTCCCGCTCTTCGAGCAGGAAAGCCGCCGCTTCCACGTGGAACCCGGGGAAGTGCAGCACGCCGTTCGCGTCGGCGTTGCGGAACTCGTCGGTGTTCACCTTACCAGCCCAACCGCTGTTCATTGCCACGCAAGCCCCAGAGGGGATGCGCCCGTACCGCCGCTCCCAGCGGCGCAGGTCGTCCGGAGTCACCTGGGCGTCCGGGTTTTCCTCAGCCTTCCGGCGGATATCGATCACCGCGAGCGGGACAACCAGCTTCGAGATGGGGATCTCGTCCGCTGAGTCCTGGTCCGCGGTGAAGTGGAAGGGGGCGTCCATGTGGGTGCCGGTGTGTTCGACAAGCAGCCAGCGGTACATGTTGAAGCCGTGCTGCTCGAAAGTGAAGAGGGTCTCAAACGAGAGATTTGGCGTGCCGAAGTACGTTGGGAAATCGAAGGGGATATCGTGGGTCAGGTCCACGACCCTGCGGAACGCCCGGCCTCTCACCTCGGCGACATCTGCGTTTTGGCTATCAACCATCACGGCAGATAGAGGGACGGCCGCGGGAAGCAGCGCGCCGCCCACCAGCCCGGCGGCTGCCTTGAGAAAACCGCGGCGCGAGAGCTGCTTAGAAGCCCTCCTCGCGCGATATAATGCGGTATCGATTCCACCCTGGCATATCCCATGTACATGAAAAGGATGAAACCTTGAGCCGAACGATTACCCTCCTTCTGTTCACAGCCGCCATCCTTCTGTCTGCCTGCGCACCTGGGGGGAGCGTGGAGACCGCGGCTTCAACTGCGCCTCCAGCGCAGCCCACCGAAGCGCCGGCGCTGGATACGCCGACCGCCACCCCAACGGAGCTTCCCCAGCCGACGGCGACGCCCACCGCCCCTCCCTTCCCTCCCCCGCCTGTCCTGGTGCAGGCCGGCGTTGACCTCAACAACCGCGTCGTCTCGGTCGACGCCGGAGATCCCAACCGCCTGGCGTACTGCGCCCCGGACGAGATCCGGATCAGCGCGGACGCCGGCGCGACCTGGACTTCCATCCCGATCGCAGGCGCCGCAGATGCAGCCTCTGCCCTCGGCTATCCGGTCTTCCCCCCGGATGGATCCCAGCCCCCGCAGTGCTTCTCCGTGACGCTGGACGCCTCCCATCCGGCGAGCATCTTTGCCGTCTTCGCCACGGCGAAGGAGGAATTCGGCGCGCCCCCGCTCTTCTACATGGGCTTCTACACCACGGACAGCGGTGGAACCTGGCAGAGCGCGCCCTTCCCGGAGGGCGCGTCCCTGGAGACGTTCGGGGGCTTTTTCAGCGATGGGGCCGGCGCCGTGCAGGCGCTCCACACCCCGGTGAACGCGCCTCCAGAAGCGAGCAACGTCCTGCCCGTTCTTCAGACGACTGACGGCGGCGCGAGCTGGTCGCCAGGCAGTCTGACCTGCCCGGCGATGGGTCCCTGCCTGCGCTGGGGGCCGGCCGCGATGACGATCCCCGGGATGGGTTCACCCCTGCCCCAGTACGCGCTGTCTTCTCCCGATGGAGGCCAGACCTGGGTGAACCTCGAGCCCCCCGCCGAGCTGCGCGTGTCCCCGCCCAACCAGCTGGTCGCTTTCTCGAATGAGACCGCCATGCGCATCTCCGGGTCGATCAGCTTCGCGGCCGACGGGGGGAACCCGGTCAGCCTGACCCTGGATGGCGGGCAGACCTGGGAGGACTACCCGCTGCCGCTTCTCCCTGGCGCAGACCCAAATATCCCTGTCTACCCCGGTTTGCAGGTCCTGCCGGACGGCGCTTTCCTCTCTCAGGGGGCTGAGGATGCCCGCTGGTACCTGCTGCGCCCCGGCGCGTTGGAATGGTGCCAGCTGGAGAATCCGGATCTACCCTCTTTCCCGGTCGCGCTCCCGGCTGCGGGAGGCAGCCTCCGGTGGGTAGATCCCGAGGGGTACACCATCCGATCGGCGCCCCTGGCAGACCTGACTTGCCCTTAGATCCCGGCCGCGGAAGTCCCCCCTGAGGCCACAATGCCGCCTCGCCTCCACCGCAACATCTGGGTCCTCTCGATCACTTCCTTCCTGACTGACGTCTCCTCGGAGATGCTGTTCAACCTGCTGCCGCTCTTCCTGGTCAACATTTTGGGCGTGCGCACGGTGGTCGTGGGGCTGATCGAAGGAATCGCAGAGACGACCGCCAGCCTGGTAAAAGTCAGTTCGGGGATGATTTCGGACCGGCTTGGGAACCGGAAAAGGCTGACGATTCTCGGCTACGCGCTTTCTGCGCTGGTCAAACCGCTGCTGTTTTTTGCCAACAGCTGGGGCTGGGTTCTCCTGGTCCGGTTCTCCGACCGGGTCGGGAAGGGGATCCGCAGCGCGCCGCGCGACGCCCTGCTCGCCGCCAGCGCCTCTCCCGCTCACCGCGGCCTGGCATTCGGGCTGCACCGGGCGGCAGATACCGCCGGCGCCTTCATCGGGCTGGCGATCGCCGCCTGGATCCTCTGGGCTTCCCAGTCTGGAGCTGCCCGGCTCACCCGCCCGGCGTTTCAGAAAGTCGTGCTTGCCAGCATCCTCCCGGCAATCCTGGCTGTGATCCTGCTCGCTCTGAGCGCAAAGGAAGTCGCCTCGAAGGGGATAATCGCGGACAGAGAGGACCCGAAACCAGAAAAACTTGACCGCCGCTTCCTGGCCTTCCTCGCCATCGTTGTGATCTTCACCCTCGGTAATTCCTCGGACGCGTTCATCATCCTGCGCGGCCAGGAGCGCGGCCTGAGCGTGCTGCAGGTGATGGGCATGCTGCTCACGTTCACCGCCGTCTATTCAGCCCTTTCCAGCCCCTTCGGATCGCTGTCCGACCGTCTGGGGCGGAGAGCTGTTCTGATCGGCGCGTGGCTGTTTTACACCGCCGTCTATCTGGGGCTGGCCGCGGCACGCACGGGCGCGCAGATCTGGGCGCTCTTCGGACTCTACGGGGTCTATTACGCCCTTGCGGAGGGGACCGCCCGGGCGTACGTCGCTGACCTGGTCCCCGAGGCGCGCCGCGGCGCGGCGTTCGGAATGTACCACGCCGGGGTGGGCCTGGCAGCGCTGCCAGCCTCCCTCCTGGCGGGCATCCTCTGGCAGGGGATCGGAGCCTGGGAAGGTTTCGGCCCTTCAGCCCCGTTCTACTTTGGAGCCTTGATGGCGCTTTTGGCTACGGCTTTCCTGTCAGCCCTGCCAGGATAACTCAGACCTCATATAACAAATCCATCACCCACCCCAGGACTTCTTTGACCATCCCGCGCATCTCCACGGCCGAAGCCATCCCATAAATCGGTCCCAGGCCGGCCGAGGCTTCCGGGTGTTCCCTGACGTACGCCACAGCATCCTTCAAGTCGGAGATGAACCGCTCTCTGACGCCCGGCAGCGTGTGCCGCAGGGTCACACAGAGATGCACACTGGCCGGCAGGTGCAGACCGTTCAGGCCCCACTGCCGCTGGGTCATGTATTCCATGATCTGGTAAACGTTAAGCGTCGCGGATCGGAAGGCAATCAGGAAGAGCGGATCGCCGATGATCTCAATCTCAGGGATCTCCCGCATGTTCTCCTTGAGCCATCCGGTCGTCTCCAGGATCCGCCGGGCAGCCTCCAGATAGCCGCTCTCCCCCATGGAGACCAGGGCTGCCCAGGCGGCAGCGACCAGGGCGCCGGGGCGACTCCCGGCAAAGGTGGGGGAGAAATAAATCCCTCCCGGCCAGTCCGGCGCTGAAAAGTACTGGAACCGGCGCAGTTCGTTCCCCCGGTAGAGGATCACCGAAGTGCCCTTCGCCGCATAGCCGTATTTATGCGTATCCACCGAGATCGAAGTCACCCCGGGAAGGCGGAAGTCGAACGCCGGGACGGGGTACCCCAGCTTTTCGGCCCACGGCAAGATGAATCCGCCCAGGCAGGCATCGGTGTGAAAGCCAATTCCGTGCTCTCTGGCAAGTTCGGACAGTTCCTCGATCGGATCGACGATGCCGTGAGGGAACGGCGGCGCCGAGCCGACCAGAGCGATCGTATTCGCAGTGATGACCTGCCGGGTCGCAGCGACATCCGCCCGAAAATCCTCCCCCACGGGGACCCGGATGACCTTGATCCCGAAATATTCTCCGGCTTTATCGAAGGCGGCATGGGCGGTCGTGGGAGCGACGAGCTCCGGCTCGGCGATCCCTTTGGTGGCGCGCGCCCAATCCCGGTAGGTCTTCATAGCCAGCAGAATGCTCTCCGTCCCCCCGGAGGAAAGCGTCCCGACGATCGGATCGGCGGTCCGTTCGGCGCCCAGCATGCCCGCCGTCATCGCCACGATCTCGGCCTCGAACTTCGTCGTGCTGGGCCAGACGTCCGGGTGGAGCGGGTTGCTCTGGGAATTGAGCGCGTACACCCGGTTGAGGAAGTCGATGTGCGCGGCATCTCCGTGGTACACCGCCCCGGAAACGAACCCCTCCTGCCAGCGTGCCCGTTCCAGCGCGTTGTACTGCTCCATCTGGTCCAGGATCTCCTCCCGGTCGACTCCGCGCTCCGGCAGGCGTTCGAAACGCATGTACCCCTCGCGGTAAGGTTTCAGCCACTTTTCCAGGTCCTGGGCCAGGCCGGAAAACAGATTTACATCCATATCCTTCTCCTTGCTCTTGTTTGGAAGGTCACTTCCGATGGTCAGACTCCCGGTTCAGGTCGTGATAGATGCCGCGGAGCGCCCGGAATAACCGCCGGTAGCCATCGTACAGGCGGGCGTAATCGGACTCTCGGGCCGGCGCCGGCTCCACGACCCGCGCCACCGGCACTAAAGATTTCAACGACTCATAAGAGGGGTAGATCCCGAGCCCAACGGCTGCCACCAGCGCCGCTCCAATGGCGGAGACCTCCTGCGGGTGCGGGACGATCTCCAGTTTTCTCTGGCAGACATCTGCCATGATCCGCATCCAGGGCTCGCTCAAAGCTCCCCCGCCGAGGACGCGCAGCGGGTCCGCGGAGAACCCGTAGTAGCGAGCGATCGATTCCAGGATCCAGCGGATGTTGTAAGCAACTCCCTCGTAGATTGCGCGGGCCATATGCGCCCGGGTGTGGTTCGCCCCCAGGTTAATGAACGCCGCTCGCAGGCTCTCATCTGCCACCGGGCAACGTTCCCCGTACATCCAGGGCGTGAAGATCAGGTCCGCTGAACCGGGTTCCACGCCAGCCACTTCCTGGTTCATGCGCGCAAAAGCATCTTCCCCGGGTTCGAGCCCGTAAAGTTCTTTGACCGCCCAACGCAGGCAGGCGGCGGCGGTCTCCGTCTCGGCGACCATGAGCAGCTTATCTGGATCGGCAGACTGGATGGTCACGATCCCACGCCGGCCGACCACCCGGCGCGCCGTCACGATGCCGACGAACCCAGAGGTCCCCAGGCAGAGGTGGGCCTCCCCCTCACACACAGCTCCGGACCCGATGGCAGCGGTCATGGCGTCGCCCGCGCCGCCGAACACCGGCAGCCCGGCAGGCAGCCCCAGCTTATCCGCGGCTTCCTGGCAAAGCCCGCCCACCCGGTCGCAGGACCTGACCAAGGGCGGGAATTTCTCGGGCTTCAAGCCGGCGTAGCGGATCAGGGGGGTATCCCAGGTCTTGGATTTCAGGTTGAACAGACCGGTCACGCTGGCTACGCTCCATTCATAGACCAGCTTCCCGGTAGCTTTGTAGAGGAGGTAGCTGCTGCAGTCCACGATGGCAGCTGCCCGTTCATAGACGTCCGGTGCATGCCGTTTCAACCACAGGTATTTGGGCAGCAGGTCTTTGCCGGTCAGAGCGGAACCGACGATCAGGGAGAAGATCCTGGCGCCGCCGACCTTCCGCATCACCAGCTGCGCTTCTTCCCAGGCGCGGCCGTCGAGCCAGCTGATGCACGGGCTGATCGGCTCGCCATGCGCGTCGATCGGTATGGCATTGACCATCTGTGTCGAGAAAGCCAGCCCCAGGATGTCGCCGGGTTTTACTGCGCCAGCTTGCATGACGCGCCGGGTGCTCTCCGCAACCGCTTCCCACCAGTCCCCCGGATTCTGTTCTGCCCACAGCGGCCTGGGGTAAATCGTGGGATAAGGCGAGTAAGCGGTTTCAAGGAGCCTCCCCTCCGGGCTGACCAGCACCGCTTTACAGCCGCTCGTGCCGACGTCGTGGGCCAATATACACTTCATGTCCATCGCTCCCCCGCTCGAGCCGGGAACCGGTCATAATCTCCGCCCGATCCAGCTCAATGACGCCTTACGGGCAGGTTTTTCATTCAACCAGTCTTTCCTTGATTCTACAATGGTCTCTCCTGCCTATCAACATTCCCCATGTCAAAGCAACCCGAACCTGGCTGCCGCCAGGTCGAGGATTTCTAAGATCAGGTGTTCGTAAGGCAGGCCTTCCGCTTTTGCCATAATGCACAGGTCGCTCACCTCCGGGTTGAGACCGGGCAGGGTGTTGATCTCGAGTAGATATGGGTTGCCGGCGGCATCCAGCCGGAAGTCCACGCGCGAGACATCTCGGGCGCCGATCACCCTGTGTGCCCGCAGAGCCAGGCGCTGCAGCCGATCGACCAGCTTTGCGTCGAGCTCAGCCGGGCAGATGTACTTCGGCGCGCCTTTCTCCCACAGGTCTTTGGATTTCGCCTTGTACCCATAGACTCCTGGTGTGATCGAACGGTCACTCTCTATCTCCAATATAGGAAAGCGGTGAAAACCATCGCGATCGTACAGGCGCGGACGGGTGGTGAATCTCCTCACATCCCGCGTCCCCAGCACGCCGACCGTGAACTCCCGGCCGGGAAGAAAGGTCTCGACGAGCGCTGGCTGGCGGTAGGTGGCGATCACATATGCCACCCGCTGGCGGAGCGCCGGCTCGTCGTTCACCACGGCTTCCAGATCGACGCCCATCCCGGTTCCCTCGCGGGAGGGTTTCACGAACAACGGGTACTGCAGCCCGGGTCGCACCGGATCGTCCTCATTTTGGAATTCCTGGAAAGGCACCACGGGTAGTCCGGCGTCCCGCCACAGGCGCTTCGTGAGGGTTTTGTCCAGAGAGATGGCGTTCGCTACCACCCGGGAGGCGGTATACGGGATGCCGTACATCTCCAGGATCGCCGGGATCTGCGCCTCACGGCCGTCGCCGCGCAGCCCCTCAGCGATGTTGAAGCAGATGTCCGGGTTTATCGTTCTGATCAGGGTTGGAAAATCACTCCCTGCCTGCACGAAGACCGCCTGATGTCCCCCGGATTCGAGTGCCTGACAGATCGATTGGACCGTCTCGGTGCGATCAAACTCCGCGCCGGCGTCCGGGGGAGCATCCGCCGGCAGTTCGGTTTCTCCCTTGAGGTTGGCGACGACTGCGACCAGCCATCTGGGATGACCGGGGGGTTCTTCACTTTCCAAGGAGTTGTTCGTTTCAGTGCTTTGGTTCATGGTCACAGCCTTCCCGGAGCAGAGATTTCACGACTGGGGATTATATCAGAGGCGATTATAATGTCCCGAGCGCTGATCCAACAGCCATTCCATCCAGGAGAGAACATGCATTGATGCGACCTGTCTCCGTCAGCTCCCTTCACATCCTCGAATTGTCGATTTTGTTATTTTTCTTAACAGCCTGCGCGGGCATCCCAACCGCCCGGCAAGGGGAGGTCCCCGGCTCTTCTCCCACGAAGGAGCTCCCTCCGACCCCCTCCCCCGCTGCGGCGTCGCCAACAATCACACCGACGCGCGTCCCGCCAACCGAAACGCCGCGCCCGACCCCGACGCCCGCACCAACAGACACCCCGGAACCTCTCCAACTCTCGGTGAATCACGACATAGCCTGCCTGATCGGCCCTGGACCTGTCTATGGGATACGCGCCTATCTGGTCAGCGGCTCCAGCCCGGTCCCACTCGGCCGAACCGCAGATGGGTCCTGGTGGTTCGTGCAATACGAGGACGGCGGATCGAGCTGCTGGGTGGAGGGGGAATCCATCACGGTGACAGGCGAGGCTGCCTCTATGCCGGTGCTGACGCCGGAACCGACCCCCACGAGCCAGCCGACGCCTACCCAAAAACTCAACGGCGTCCGCTATTATTTAATCGATCCGGACACTGGCGGTCCCTTCGGCTGCGGCGACGGGCTGGTGTATTTCACTGCGGAGTCGCCCCCGACCGGCGATGTGGAGAAAGACATCAAGGCTGCGCTGCGTGCGCTCTTCAAATTGAAAGTGAAATTCGTCGGGCAGTACTACAACCCGGTGCATAACGCCCACCTGATCGTGAACGAGGTGAACTTCGACTCAGCGACCGGCAAAGTCGTCATCCACCTTTCCGGCTCGATCCCCAAGCCAGCGGACGTGTGCGAGGCCGAGCGGATCCACGCTGTGGTCTGGGAGACCGTGCGGAAATTCCCAGGCGTGAATTCGGTCGGAATCTGGGTTGGCAGCTTCCTGCTGGGGGATCTGATCGCCGTCGGGGACCGGTAGCTGGTTGAGGCCAGACTGCCAGGATCCCTCGTCGAACTCGCTCAGGTTTAAACAGATAACCCCACCATGCCGTGTGCAGCGCAGTTCTGAACCTGCCTTCGCAGGTTGGGTCCCTCCCCGTCAGATCCGCCTTGGCTCTAGCCTATCGCGTCACTGCCGTGAGCTTGGGACCCCGTTTGAGTGTGTTGGCTCAGAACCGTTTAGCGGCAACACGCGCACAGTAGGGTTTAGCATTCTTATACCACAATTCAAGGACCTTGAGTAGACAAAACAGGAAAATTTAATCTACCAACCGTAAATGGAGCTCTTTCAGCTGCTCGGGTTCGACTGGCGAAGGCGCATCCGCCATCACGTCCCGGGCCGCCTGGTTCTTGGGGAACGCGATCACCTGGCGGATGTTGGGTTCGTCAGCCAGGATCATGCACAGCCGGTCGATGCCGGAAGCGATGCCGCCGTGTGGAGGGGTTCCGTATTCGAATGCTTCCAGCATGTGCCCAAACCGCTGCCTGGCGACCTCCAGATCGAGGCCGATCAGCTGGAACACCTTCTCCTGCAACGCGCGATCGTGGATCCGGATCGACCCGCCGCCGACTTCGTTTTCGTTCAGCACCAGGTCGTACTGCTGGCCGCGTGCGCTCCCCGGATCGGCGTCCAGCAGATGGACGTCGTCGGGCATGGGCGCCGTGAAGAGATGGTGGCTGGGATCCCAGCGCTTTTCCGCTTCATTCCACATCACAAACGGAAAATCCACGATCCAGCAAAAAGCCAGCACGTCCGGGTCCTTCAGTCCGAGTCGTTCGCCCAGCAGGGAGCGCAGCTCCCCGAGAGCCTCGGCGACGACTTCCTTCCGGTCCGCGACGAAAAGCAGGAGGTCGCCGGGCCTGGCGGAGAACCGTTCAAGGACCGCATTCACCCGGTCTTCTGGGAGGAACTTCGCGAAGGAGGACCGCTGCTCGCCCTGGGATGTGATCGCCAGGTATGCCAGCCCCCGTGCGCCAAACTGGCCGGCGTACGCCGCCAGCTCCTCGATCTGTTTGCGGCTGTAATCGCCCAGGCCGGCCGCATTCAGCCCCCGCACCTGACCTCCCTGGGCGACGGCGCTCTCGAAGACCTGGAAGCCGCAGCCAGCTGCCAGGTCCGAGATATCTCTGATCTCCATGCCAAAGCGGAGGTCCGGCTTATCCATGCCGAAGCGGTCGATGGCTTCCTGGTAGGTCAGCCGGGGCCAGGGGGAAGCGAGAAGCCGCTTCTCAGGCACCACCTCTTTGACCATTGCAGTGTACATGCTCTCGATCAGCTCCATGACGTCCTCCCGCTCCACGAAGGACATCTCCAGGTCGAGCTGAGTGAACTCTGGCTGCCGGTCCCCGCGCTGGTCCTCGTCGCGGAAGCAGCGTGCGATCTGGAAATAACGCTCGGTCCCGGCGACCATCAGGAGCTGTTTAAGCTGCTGGGGGGACTGCGGCAGGGCATAGAACTGACCGGGATGCAATCGGGAAGGCACAAGGTAGTCTCGCGCCCCTTCCGGGGTCGTCTTGAACAGGATCGGAGTCTCCACTTCGATGAAGCCGTGCGCGTCCAGGTAATCACGGATGAATTTGACAATCCTGTGCCGCAGGAGCAGATTCTTCGCCATCCGCTCCCGGCGCAGGTCCAGGTAGCGGTAGCGCAGGCGGGCCTGCTCGTCGATCTCTTCCTCCTTGTTGATCAGGAAAGGAGGCGTTTTCGCGGGGTTGAGGACCCGCAGCTCCGTGACCTCCACTTCGAGGTCACCGGTTGGCAGGTTTGGGTTCTCCATTCCAGGCGGTCTTCGCCGAACTTTCCCCTTCACCTGGATGACCCACTCGCTGCGCAAGTCTACGGCGCCCTTGTGCGCTTCAGGCGCGGTCTCGGGATTGAAAACAATCTGAACCAGACCCGTGCGGTCGCGCAGGTCAATGAAGGTCACGCCGCCGTGGTCCCGGTGGCGGTGCACCCATCCCGCAAGGGTGACGTCCTCGCCGACGGTTGTCAGGCTCAATGTCCCACATCCGTGTGTCTTGTACATCGATCCTCCTCGAACAGGTCCCACCAGCCAGACAAAATAAACCGCCCTTCGCGAACTGCGTCGGGCGGTGGATCAGCGTCACGAAACTGTCAGCAGCCTGAATGCGCCCATCTTCCCGCCCGGCTATGGCCGGGGTTATCGGCGTTCAGATCGTTGGAAGTCAGGTGAAACGAGGTCTGCATATCCAGACGCTTCCCTGGTGGAAAATTCACCGAATTATAGCACGGGTGGCAGGCAGCGGAAAGATAAAATCGACCCAGGTTATAATACACACACGCCTTCAAGCCTGATCGGAGCCTTCACTTTCCATCCACTCCAGCTGCCAACACGTATATCTATCGGAAGACGCACTACGGATCTGGAAATGTGTATCTGGCTGCGCCATAATCCAGCGGGGCGGCGGCATGAAGAGAGAAAGCGACGACCTTTCACCTGATCTCGAGTGGATGCTCCAGAGCGAGCAAGTGGAGAGAGAGATCCTCGCCGAGCATCTGGTGCGGGAATATTACCCGGCCATCTACAAGCAATGCCAGGCCTGCCTGGTGTACCCTGAAGCTGCCCGGCGGGCTGCCCTGGACGCTTTCCTTACTGCAGTCGAATCGGCGAGCGAGTATCCAGGCGGGGAAAAGATCGCAGACTGGCTTTCCGGCCTGGCGCAGAGATTCTGCCAGGTCCACGCAGAACACCTCCAGCACCACAGCTTCCTGAACCAGCAATTGATCCGATCCATCCTCAGCCGCTCGCCTGCCGCGACAGCCGATCCAGGCGCAGTCGATCGCGCGATCGTGGACATAAAATCCCGGCTCCAGGCCCGGCAGAGAAACCGGCGGGTGCGGACCACAGTAATGGAATGGGGATTTGCAGCTCTGGCGGTGATCCTGATCCTCATCGCTCTGGAGTCCACCATCAAGCTCCCCGCTGCGCCGCGCCAGGCGCCCGGACAAACCCCCGAGGTGGCTGCAGCCAGCGAAGATGACGCGGAGGCCCCCGCACTCCAGATCACGACCTCAGCGGCGAAGGACCTCGAGCAGGGAATGTCCTTGTGGAAGGGCCGTATCCCTCCTCAGACGCCGCTTTCGCGCAACTCCAGCCATGAGGAGATCTGGCGGCGCCTCCTCATCAGCCGGTTTGCGTGGGACACCCTTTGGGCAGACGTCTGGCTGGTGCTCCGCGGGCCGGACGACTACCACGGCCCCACCCTGGTCGAGCGCCACCAGCTGTGGGTCGACCAGGATGTGATGGCTTTCCACATCGGCGGCTCCCCCGACCGGGATCCCACTTCTTCCGAAAGAATTGATCAAGAACATCCTGCTCCTGGACCAGCCCGCTTCCTCACCAGTCTGGAGGATTACGCCCGGGTTGGCAGCCAGCTCCCCTGGTTCTTCCTGAGCAACGAGCTCGTGTTCAACAGCCCCTTCCTGATCCGCTTCTACTTCACCGGAATCGTGAATTTCCCTCCCTCACGGCTAATCTTTCTGGCTGTTGGAGAGGATGAAATGTTGGATCTCGAGACTGTGATCGTCGATGCGATCGACCTCGATGGCAACCGCGCAGCTCGACTGTGGCTGGAAAGCCGGACCGGCATCGTCTTGAGAGCCCAGTATTTCCTCCCCGGCTCGTCCCAGGCGGCTCCGCTGGAGGTGAAAGTGTCCCGGCTCAGCCTGGATGTGTCGTTCCCAGATGCGATCTACACGGAAGCGCCAGGCGCTCAAGGCGAGATCGCCTTCGCACAGGACTATATCCCCAGGCCAGAACCAAAAAACCTGAGACCGCTTTTCCGTCCTGTTTGGGAGCTGGACCCGTCAATCCGGTTGGTACCCTATCCACCTCCGAAAGAAGGCTCGGAAATGAGCGTTTTCCCGAACATGGTCTTCCAACCTCTAGAAGTTGGCCCGGTGATCTATTCGGAGGACACGGTCATACAGATTTTTGCCAACCAGTATCTGCTCACAGAAATGATCGCAGGCGATCTGATCAGCCTGGTGTGCGACCGGTCGCCGGACAACGACCTGATCGCCTTTTCCCCCTCAACCATCGCGGCAGACGTCCCGAGCGGGGTCATTCGCTGGGTCAATTTCAAATCGGGCGTGGAAGGAGAATCCACGATCCCGGGAATTTCAATCACCCGACTGGCGATATCCCCGGACACTCGGTACCTGGCGGTAGCCGGGTTCGATCGCAATGACGGTCGCGGGCGGCTGCACCTGATCGACATGGAGACCGGCGAGCTCCGCGCACTGAGCGAATCCGACCATGTGTGGGCGCTGGCCTGGAGCCCTGACGGGACCCAGCTGGCTTCTCTCAAATGGTCTGGCGCCGGTCTGGGTTATGCGAATCCCATCCTGGTCAGAGTCTACGAGCTCGCCACCGGAAAACCATTCCACGTGCCGGCAGAAGGATACACCTGGAGCAGCACATCGCTGGCAGTCCCGCTGCCTGGGTGGACCGCGGTATTCCCGCTCCCAACGCTGGCCGTGGAAGACTGCATTTCGCCCCCGCGCCCCAGCAGTCCCTGAAAACCCGCCTCCTCCCCATCAATGTGATCTTCATCAGGCATGGAATGTGACGCCTGGCGGATGTTCACGCGTTTTCTCGCCTCGAAATTGGGGTAAAATAATTAGGGTATATAACCCATGACAGCTGAGCTTCAAGACTGGATCGCTGCACTGCTGAATATGGGAATCGCCGTGCGGGGCTGTCCAAAAAGTCTTAGTTTATTTCAAGAATTCGATGTGGAGGAGAGATTTTGACATCGTTGCCCAAATTGGGACTGGCGGGCCTGGCGGCGATGCTGTTGCTGGGCTTTTCCGTGGTACTGGGCGCACAGACCAGCGCTTCTGAAATCCCGGCTGAATACCCGGCGCTGCCCGCCCAGGGGGTCGCCAATGAGACCTGCCTGTCCTGCCACGCCGCTCCCGGCATGCAGACCACCCTGCCATCCGGTGAGGTCCTGGTGCTGACCATCGACGTAGAGGCTTACGAGAATTCGGTGCACGGCAAGCAGGGCTACGCCTGTGTGCAATGCCACACGGATATCCGGGAGTACCCCCATCGACCCCTGACGGCGCAGACCAGACGGGACGTGACCTTACTCTATTATCAAAACTGTGCGCGCTGCCACCAGGATAAATACAACGCCACCCTGGACAGCGTCCACCAGGCCGCTCTTGCCAGCGGCAACAAGGAGGCTGCCGTGTGCGTGGACTGCCACGGCTACCATGATGTCTCCGACCCCGCCGAACCGCGCACCCGAATCCCCCAGACCTGCGAACGCTGCCACTCCTTGATTTACGCGGAATACACGGAGAGCGTCCACGGAGAGGCGCTGCTCGGGGAAGGCAACCCGGATGTGCCGACCTGTATTGACTGCCACGGCGTCCACAACGTTGCCGGGCCATCGACCTCGCCTTTCCACCTGTTCTCACCGCAGATCTGCGCCCGCTGCCATGCAGACCGGGAGTTGATGGAGAAGTACGGAGTCAACACCAATGTATTCGACTCCTATGTGGCAGATTTCCACGGCACCACCGTGATCTTCGACCAGCAATATCCCAACCAGGGAACGAACACGCCCGTGTGCATCGACTGCCACGGGGTGCACAACATGAAACGGGTCGATGACGCCGAAAGCCAGGTGATCAAACAGAACCTGCTCGGCACTTGCCAGCGCTGTCACCCAACTGCTAGCCCGAACTTCGCCGATGCCTGGCTGGGACACTACACGCCGGACGTGAATAAATACCCGATCGTCTACTTCGTGGATCTGTTTTATAAGATCTTCATACCCGGCGTTTTGGGCGGCATGGCGCTGTTCGTCATTGGCGACGCCAGCCGGAGGGTGATCAACCGCCGCCGGATAGCAAGGCGAAATTCGCCCCCCCAAAAATCCCCTGACTCAGCTGAGGAGAAATCACAGCAGACGACCGCAACAGAGGATGATTCCGTCAAGAGAGAGCAACAATGAGCGAGGGCACCCAGGCTGCTCCAGCCGCGCAAGAACAGGAGAGCAAATCGAACGTTTACCTGCGCTTTACCGTCTCGGAACGCGTCGAGCATTGGACATTCATGGCCAGCTTTACCACGCTGGCGGTCACCGGTCTCATCCAGAAATTTGCACAGAACCCGCTTTCCCGCGGGATTGTCCTCGGGTTGGGAGGGGTTGAAAACGTGCGGTCGATCCACCACGTCGCAGCGACAATCATGATGATCGCCGCCGTCTATCACATGCTGGCTGCCGGCTATCGCGTGTACGTCAAACGCCGGCGCTTTTCGATCCTGCCCGTCCCGAGAGATTTCCGCAACGCGTTCGAGGCTGCCAGATATTATCTGGGTTTACAGAGAAATCCCCCGCAGCAGGGACGTTACACATTTGAGGAGAAAGTAGAATATTGGGCAGTCGTTTGGGGGACCGTGATCATGGTCATAACCGGCTTCATGATGTGGAATCCGATCGCCACGACCAGGCTTCTCCCGGGGGAATTCATCCCTGCCGCCAAGGCAGCCCATGGCGCCGAAGCAATCCTGGCTGTCCTCGCGATCCTGCTCTGGCACATGTACCATGTCGTTGTCAGGCGCTTCAACCGGAGCATGTTCACCGGTCGCCTCACGGAGGAAGAGATGCTCGAGGAGCATCCCCTGGAATTAGCGGATATCAAAGCCGGGTTAGAGCCGCCGCAGGTCACGCCGGAGGAGATCGCCAAACGCCGCCGAAAGTATCTGCCGGTTTCAGCAGCCATCTCCCTGGTCCTGACTCTGGGGATCATCTACTTTGTGACATTTGAGGAGACGGCGCTCGCCACGATCCCGCCCGCGGAGCGCGCCGAGGTCTTCGTCCCGCTGACTCCCACCCCGCTGCCGACGCCTCCTCCGAGCCCGACGCCTGCCGAAGTGGCAGAATTGACCTGGGAAGGGGGAGTAGGGGCGATCTTTGCGGGCAAATGCGTCGCCTGCCACAACAGCACGAGCCTGCTCGGCGGGCTGGATTTGAGCTCCTACCAGGCTGCCATGGCCGGCGGGGAATCCGGACCGGTCATCATTCCTGAGGATCTTGCGAACAGTCTAATTATCACCATTCAAGAAGCAGGTGGGCATCCAGGGCAGCTTTCCGAGGCGGAACTGGACATCGTGCGTCAGTGGATCAGCGCGGGGGCACAGGATTGATGGATTAATCCGCGCTAAAATAGGTAATATTACATTGCGCATTGAGGCTGGCAACGAAATATGCGGGTCTTTCAGGTCCGCAACCGGTTTTCTATGGTGTTCAGACTGTTAAGAAATTCAGCTCGTCCCTGCCAAAGGAGACTGACATGATTAAGACGGCCTCTGGTCTGCGTGTCGCCGGTATTATTTCCATCCTTGCCATCGCAGGTTCCGCATGTAATCCCGTTCTGCTTCCCACGAGCGAGGATATCCTGACCCAGCCACCTCTCGCTGCCAGCACGTCCCCGAGTCCTCCCCAACCGACCAACAGCCCGGAAGTGCCTACTGCAACACCCACAGCTCCTGCCACTCCCACGATCCCCCCGGCGCCGGCTTACATTCCTCCGCAATGCGTAAACGTGCCGCTGGCAACTGTCCCGGCTGCCACTGCACTTGCCAGGCCGACGCCGGTCCTGCAAGCCAATCCGGAGATCTCAATGGAGGTTCAGCTGCGGGTTTTTGAGCAGGCGGTGCAGGCAATCGAAGAGAACTACGTGGACCCGGGACTGAACGGCGTGGACTGGTCCAGGTTGGTCTCTGAACATCGCCAGAGAATTCAAATCGGCCTCGACACGCAGGATTTTTATACCGAACTGAAAACTCTTGTCTCGGAACTGGGAGACGAACATTCCCATCTGGAATCCCCTGTCGAAGTATCCCTGTCCGAGGCAGCTCTGGCAGGGAACGTCGATTATGTCGGCATTGGAATACTGGTGCAGCCTTTGATAGATAAAGGCCGTGTCACCATACTGTCTGTATTCCCCGATTCGCCCGCAGAATACAGCGGGCTGAAACCGCACGACAGCATTCTCAGCGTCGATGGGTTGCCCTTGATCGAAGGAGAACAATTCTACGGAGAGAGGATCCGCGGCCCGGAGTGTTCGGCGGCAATTGTGGAAGTCGTGTCCCCTGGGGAAAGACCGCGCGAGTTGATGCTGGTCCGGGAACGAATCACGAGTCCGTTGCCCATCGAGGCGCGTCTGGTCCCCACGGCGGACGGGGCGCGTGTGGGGTATATATTCCTGCCCACTTTTTTCGATCGGACAATCCCGGAGCAGGTGAAGAAGGCATTGATAGATTTCGGTCCGCTCGATGCGCTGATACTGGACAACCGGATGAACGGAGGCGGATCCAGCGAAGTATTGGAACCGATATTGGCCCATTTTGTCAGTGGTACGCTCGGAAAATTTGTCAGCCGTGAAGGGTCACGCCCGTTAGAGATCGCCGCAGCTCCCATCCATAATTCGGATACAGTTCCACTCGTGGTCCTGGTGGGCGAGTACACCATGAGCTTTGGCGAAGTGTTTGCTGGGGTGCTGAAGGACTCCGGGAGAGCCGTGATCATCGGCCAGACGACGACCGGCAATGTGGAAACTTTACACCGCTTCCCCCTGGAAGATGGCTCCATGCTTTGGATAGCAACAGAGATTTTCCTCCCATCTGTTTCTCAAACAGGCTGGGAGGAGAGCGGAGTCATACCCGATGTGGAAGCCTATGCGGATTGGGATACGTTCACCTTCGAAACCGACCCATCTGTGGACGCAGCGCTGGCCTGGTTAGGACACGAGTGATTCATCCCTCAACCAGATCTAATCCGCCGCTCCCAGGACTGGTTCCAACGCTTCTGCATTGCCCTCCTGCCGGTGGTCGATAAGGTTCAGGTAGCGGACCGCCAGGGTGACCGCCAGCATCCCGTAGGCTACGATCCCGGCGCCGCTGGCGATCTCGATTAAGGAAGGAAAATACTGTGTGTAAACAGCTTTGATACCCTGAGGCAGGTAAGTCAGGATTACCAGCTGTCCGGCCATGTTCACGTCCCAACGGTAGGCAACCACGCCGCCGACGATCAGCGCCAGCGCGGCGATTTGGAGACCAAAAACCCTGCGCAGCCGTGGAACCAATAGAATCGCGGCCGGCGCAGCCGCCCCGAGCAGGATCTCACCCATCCAGAAGTTGAACGCCAGCTTTCCCCTGATCAGCATCCGCAGCGCCTCGGTCCGGCCGGGTTCGTACGTGTACGTCATCGAAAGCGCATCCCAGAACCGGAAGTAGATGTACCCGACCAATGCCCAACCGATAAAGTTCAGCACTCTGTCGACCAGCCGGTCATCCACGAAGGCTCGGGGGGTCAGCCTGCCCGAAAGTTGCGTCACGAGCACGGTGAGCGCCGGGCCGCCAACGATCGCGGAGAACATGAACAGCACCGAGAGGTCTGGGCGGTACCAGATCGGTCGGGCTTTCAGCACGCCGTACGTCGCCCCAAGCGAAGATTGGTGCAGCATCGAGAGACCCAATCCGACGATGGCGAAGTAAGGCGCATAATGGTGCAGCCCGGTCATCCTGGCGGCGAGCCTAGGGAATCTGCGCTGCATCCAAAGCGTCTGCCCGAAGATGGGAGCCGATTCGAGCAGCAGGACAGTCAGGTACAGCGTCACGCACATGGTGACTTCCCAGAGCAGGGAGTGGGTGTTCCAGTAGACCAGAGCGTGCCAGAACCGGTCCGGTCGCCCGATGTCCAGCATTAAGGTCAGAACTGCCATGCTGTATCCGGTTAACCCGATGAAAGTTGCGGTGCGGGCCAGCGGCTGGAAGCGCTTCAACCCCAGGATGTAGACCGCAGCGCAGAGCAGGAAGGCGCCAGCGCTAAGCGCAATCGAGGACAGGTCAATGGTGATCCACAGGCCCCACGGCACGAGGTCGGTGAGGTTCGTCACACTCAGCCCCTGAGTGAGGACGATTCCCCCGGCGATGGCTCCGGTCAGGATCACCAGGGAGAGGAAACCCACCCAGATATGGAAGGGGCACACTCGGAAACGATCGATCGCCTTCACGATTCCACCTCCTCCCTGGCTGGCAGGTAGTACACTCGAGGCATCGTGCCCAGGTCTTCCCGAAGTTGATAGGAGGGAGTTTCTCTCAGCAGACGGCTCACTTCCGACTCAGGGTCGTTGAGGTCGCCGAACTTGCGCGCACCGACCGGGCAAGCGACCACGCAGGCCGGCGTCGCCTCTTCGTCCACCCCGGGGACCAGGCCTAATGCCAAGCCGCGATCGATGCGCTGGTAGCAGAAAGAGCACTTCTCGACCACACCCCGCGGGCGGCGCGGCACTTCCGGGCTACCCCACGTCGGCACAGCTGGATTTGGACCTTCGAATTCCTTCCAGTTGAATGCCCGGGCGCCGTACGGGCAGGCGACCTCGCAGTAACGGCAGCCAATACACTTATCATAATCCATCATCACAATGCCGTCTGGCCGATGGTAGCTGGCTCCCACCATGCACACTTCGACGCACGGCGCGTGTTCGCAGTGCTGGCAGGGGCGGGGCAGGAAGACCGGTTCACCACCCACCTGGCCCGCCTCCAGCACGCGGTTCCAGGAGATCTCCGGCGGGACATCGTTGTTCGCCCGGCAGGCCAGGGTGCAATAACCGCAGCCGATGCACTTTGCCTGGTCAATCACCATGACCCACCGGTAAGGACTCTCTCCACCCGCCTCGGAAGCTGCTGTGCCTCGCGCCAGCTGCAGGCCGCCAGCGACTGCGGAGCCAAAAGCCAACACCTTGAGAAATTCACGCCGGTTCAGAGTCTTCGGCTCCATGCTTATTCCTCCTCCCGGCGCGTGCCGATCCTGTTCTGAAACCGCTCAATCCAAGGCGCCATCACGACTCCCAATGCCAGCCCGATCAGTCCGGCGAGCAGCGCAAATCCCAGGGGACTCACGGGTTCCGGCGTCGCCACCACCGACAGCGTCTCCGCCGAATTCATCGGATCGGGGGTGGGCGTTGGATTCTCGATGTGCACTGCTACCGGATCATGCATCTCGTACACGTGACAGGTATTGCAGGTCGTGAGGCTGACAAAGAAACTGTGATCTTTCTCGCCGTGCGCCTGGACACCCTGCTGATTCAGATCGGCCATGTGGCAGTCAGCACAATCGAGGCCCTGCTGGCTGTGAGCAGTATGTGAAAAGTTCGACGAGCGCGCTTTATGGCAGGAAGCGCACAGGGATTGATCGCTCGGAGCTTTCAGTGAATTGGTGTGCGGGTCGTGGCACACGCTGCATTCCAGCTCCTGCTGCCGGTGAGCACTCGCCTGCCATTGGAAATAAGTCTCGGTGTGGCAATCGCCGCAGATCCTGGCGGTCTTATCGACCGGCATGGGTTCCGCGGGGTGGTTCGGCGAGACAGGTCCATGGCAGCGTTCGCAGGTGATGCCGTCCGCCTTCCAGGTGTTGGAGACCGGATCATAGCCGGTCACGTGGCAATCGAGACATTCCGGAGGTCTTCCAGCATCCTGCCACGCTTTCCGAAAAGCGGGGTCGCTGCCTGCCTGGCCATGGATCCCGTTTACCCAGCCTTCATAGAATGCCGGATGGCAGGACTGGCAGTCCAGCTCACCACTTTGTGCGGCTGGCTGCTCTTCCTGGATCGGCGGGCTGGCCTGGGCGAAAGCATATGTGACCAGCATCAGCGGCACCGCAAACAGCAGGCCGTAAATCAGGCGTGATAACAGGTTTTTCATTGAAACGCACCTCCTCGATGTTCGCTCTCAAGCCGGGTTTGGGACCGGTGACCGCCGGAAAATTTCACAGCCAAGGCACCGCTCCTGCAACTGACCGCCCTTATCCCGGAATACCTGCCAGCAGGGGATCTCGGGATGGGCGTATGCAATGCAGCCAGCGCGCTGCTCCGGAGGGCAGCGATTTATTTCCCAGCAGCCGATGTTTTTCACAAGGCCGGCCAGGGTGCTGACTTCCCCTGCGTCTCGCTTCCAGCGTTCGTCCAGCCACTTCAGCAGCAGCACCACTGCAGCCGTGATGGCGATTGGGACGGCCAGCCGCAGCAGAATGCCCACGATGATGACCAGGATAGTCGTCAACCATTCCATGGGGTTCTTCCTCCTTCTAATGAGGAACCAGCCTCCGCTTTTCAATCAGGTAGCCGAGGGCTACCAGCAAAAGGACAGGGATCGCCAGCCGGAGGATTACAAATGCGATCATCACCAGTACGGTGTACATGTCATTCTCCTCTCCAGCGGATCTTCTTTCCCGATCCGCTTCAGGTACCTTGAACATTCCCCGCGGGAAGCAGGGCTGTCTTCCAAACCGTTAATCCTCTTCTAATCTTCATGACCAAAGTATAGAAAAATTAAGTTCAGAAGTAAATCGGGTGGATTCCCGATTTTGACCCGATGTGAATCCCCCACATCTGGAATGGTCGCGCCGTTAATCGCCCCAATCGATCTGGGGCGATTTCCGCAATTAATCCGATCCGCTTGCTTGTTGAAAATTACCCATTAACCATGGGTATTTTCCCCCTGATCGCAGCTAAGGCTCAATGAATCCCTTTCGAATCGCGTACTTGACCAGCTCCGACCTCGAGTGAAGGTTGAGTTTGTTCATGATATTCTCGCGGTGGCGGGCGACCGTCTTCGGGCTGATGCTCAGCCTGTCGGCAATCTCGGCATTCGTGGCTCCATCCGCGAGCATGGTCAGCACCTCCAGTTCACGCTCCGTCAACCCATCCAGCTGGCTGGCACTGCGGGAAGGCTGTGTACCGGAGAGATAATCCTGGACCAGGAATTTGGCCAGTGAGGGGTACAGATAGACATCTCCCCGAGCTGCAACCCGGATCGCCGTAATCAGCTCCTCCGGAGCAGCGCGCTTGGGCACGTAGCCGCTGGCGCCAGCTTCGAGCATCTTGAAGAAATATTCCTCGTCTTCGTGAATCGTCAAGGCCACAACTGCCGTCTCTGGGGCGATTTTCTTGATATTGCGGGTCGCTTCGATCCCAGACATGTCAGGGAGGCCGATGTCCATCAAGATCACATCCGGCTTGATCCGGCCGATCAGATTGATTGCCTCTGTGGCTGTCTCCGCCTCTCCAGCGATCTCCAGGTCAGCCTCCTCTTCGAGCAACATCCGCAGCCCGATGCGTACGACCGCGTGATCGTCAACCAGCATCAATCGCGTCATCCACCTCGTCTCCTTTGCTCTCCCGTGTATATGGGATAAACACCTCAACGGTCGTACCTTCGTGCGGGGCAGAAATTATCCGAAATTTTCCCCCTAACAGCGCCGTTCGTTCCTCCATCCCCACCAGACCCCAGGAAGGTCTGGTCGAAAATTCTAACTTCTTCATGTCGAAGCCAACCCCATCGTCAACCACCTGCAATTTTACGCCCGAATCCTCGTAGCCGACGTGGATCCTGACTGATTCGGCGTCTGCATGCTTGATGACATTGGTCAGCGCTTCCTGCGCGATGCGGAACAGGGTCGTCTTCATTTCCGAAGGGAGTTCACGCCGGGCGCCATTGACCGAGATATCCACTCTGAGGGGAATTCGGTTCTGGATCTCTCCCCCGTACCAGCGGAGAGCAGCATCGAGGCCCAGATCATCCAGATGGGAAGGCCGGAGATCGGCGATCAGGCGCTGGAGCTCCACCAAAGAATGCTCAACCAGCCGTTGGAGCTGGAGCAGGTTCTGCTCCGCTTTTTCGGTGTTGCTGGCGATGGTAGATGAGACGGCTTGCAGACCCAGGCCCAAAGCGGTCAGGGACTGCCCCGTCTCGTCGTGGAGCTCCCGGGCGATGCGCTGGCGCTCCGCTTCCTGCGCCGAAACGACCCGCCGCAACATCTCTCCGCGCAGCGCCTCGCGGCGCTGGGCGTCCAGCAGCCGGACAGCCTGGAGATCGGCTATCTGCCGGCGGGTCTCTTCTTCGAAAGATCTCAGCACCCGGACGATGAAAATCGCTGCCAGTACGGCAGTGAACGCCCGCAGGACCTGCACCGGAAAACCGAAGACTTCTACAAACAGCTCCTGGTTGATGAGATTCGAGGGGGGGAGCGGGCTTTGCGGGGGGAAAGTTTGCCCGGCAAGTCCATACCAAAGGAAGGCGATCGCTGCCCACAGGCTGTCCCGCCCAAAGCGCGCCATGCCTGCCAGCCTGAACTCACGCTGTTGAAAGATCAACCCTCCGCTGGCCAGCACTGCCGCTGGTACACCGAGTATGTAGCGCGTCCACACGTCGGAAACGAGCAGCAGGTCTGGCATGATCGGAAACCTGCCGCGCAGCACCAGCAGCCCAATTCCCCACGTCCCGGCCAGCAGCAGCG
>CAYQDF010000037.1:0-26734 GCA_964416175.1 uncultured Anaerolineaceae bacterium | reverse complement strand
TTCTTCGCCAATCCGGGTATCCACATCGAATCAATCGAACCAGAGGTCCGCCTGCTGCAGATCGATGGCATTGATCGGTTCGTGGCCAGCCTGCTGCTTGAGGAACCCTCCCTGGAATCGGAGCGCGTGCAGCGCATCGCCGAGCTGCTTTCCACATCAAGACCTCGCGCGCTTAAATCGAGCGTTCGCGAGGAGGTGGGATTAAGCTCAAGGGAACCCGTCGGCATCGGGAAGTTGAAGATGAAGCCCTGGCAGTGGTTCGTAATCAGCGGGTTGATCTTCCTCTGGTTCCTGATCATCATCTTCGGCGCACTCCTGCTGCTCAATCAATGAGGTTCATTGAAGCCTGAAGAGAGGAATGAGAGAGGCGTTTGACCACACCTTTTCTGTCAATCATTATCCCGGCTTACAACGAAGAACACCGCTTGCCAAGGACCCTGGAAAAGGTCGTGGCCTACTTCGAGACCCAGCCATACAAAGTGGAGATATTGATCATTGACAATGCCAGCCAGGACCGGACTTACGAAGTAGCCAGGGATTACGCTGGGAAATTGAGCAGTCCCGTCCTGCCGATCCGGGTGGACAAGGAGACGCTGCGCGGGAAAGGCGCGGCAGTGAAGAAGGGGATGCTCAGTTCTCGGGGCGAATACCGGTTCATGTGCGATGCCGATCTCTCCATGCCCATCTCAGAGGTCAACCGGTTCCTGCCGCCACAGCTCAACGATTTCGACATCTCGATCGCCTCGCGGGAAGCCCCCGGGGCAGTGCGATACAACGAACCCGCGTACCGGCATCTGGTCGGGCGCATTTTCAATACCCTGATTCGCCTCCTGGCCCTGCCATCGCTCAACGACACCCAGTGCGGGTTCAAGTGCTTTCGCGGGGTCATCGCGGAAGAGCTCTTCCCGCAGATGACGATCAGAGGGTGGTCCTTTGATGTCGAGATCCTTTTCCTCGCCCGGCGGCGCGGCTATAGGATCGTCGAGGTCCCCATTCCGTGGTATTTCAATCCGGAAAGCCATATCAGCGTCATACGGGATTCCCTCCAAATGGCCCTGGATATCTTCAAAATCCGAATTAACGCGGCGAGCGGGAAGTATGAGCAGGCAGGCTGATGGCCGCAGGTCTCCCAGCGCCCCCGATTTGAGCCTGGAGTCAGCGCTTTGGGCTGCGGACATCGGTCCGATCGCGGGGGTAGATGAAGCGGGCCGAGGCGCCCTGGCTGGGCCGGTGGCGGCCGCTGCGCTGATTCTGCCCCCCAACCCGGCGGTCCAGGAGCAGCTACAGGGCCTGCGGGACTCGAAGCAGATGACGCCGGTGGAGCGCGCTGGCTGGTCAGTCCGCCTGCGCAAGAACAGCCTCGATTGGGGAGTGGGTTTCGCCTCCCACCTCGAGATCGACCAGTATGGGATCGTCCCTGCCACCCGGCTTGCCATGCAGCGCGCCGTCGAGGCGCTCCAGGTGCGGCCGGAACACCTGCTGATCGATTACCTCCTGCTCCCCGACCTTGATCTGCCCCAGACCGCCTTGATCAAGGGTGATGCCCGTTCGCTGACCATCGCCGGCGCTTCCGTCCTCGCCAAGACAGCCCGAGACGCCCTCCTGCTCGCCCTGGAGGGCGAGTTTCCCGGCTACGGCTTCGGCGCACATAAGGGCTATGGCACGCGGCAGCATCTCGCCGCTTTGGATGCGCTGGGACCCTGCCTGATTCACAGGCGAAGTTTCGCGCCGATTAGAGATTGGGGGCAGGGAAAAAGGGATCGGAGCGAGTAGCCAGGAGGTTGTAATATGCCGACAGAAAAGATTTTACGCCAGTGTGGATTATGGGACAGCCCAATTTCGCCGCTGAGCGTCGCTCGCGGGCTGTCATTCAGCGACGTGTTATGGGACAGCGACGGAACCCTCGCCTGGCGAGAGGTCCGTTCTGGGTGGGGCGCGATCGTTCTGCAAGGACCAGGAATGAACGCGCCGCGCGACCTGAACAGTGATATCTCCTCCCGCGCCAAAGTCGGTTACGGCGGCGGGGATTTCATCCTGGACCACGGGCAGATCTATTTCGTAGCAGAGGCATCCGGGAGGCTGTACCGCCAACCTGTGGCCGGTGGCTCGGCGCGACCGATCACTCCGGAGTTCGGCAGCTGCGCCTCTCCCACGCCCTCCCCGGATGGTCGCTGGCTGATCTTCGTCCACACCTGCGAAGGGCAGGACAGCCTGGGGATCGTGGACAGCGAAGGAAAGGACTGGCCGCAAAAACTGGTCTCCGGTGACGATTTCTATATGCAGCCCGTCTGGCATCCGGGGGGGAGACAGATCGCCTGGGTGTCCTGGAACCATCCAAACATGCCCTGGGACGGCACGGCTCTTTTCCTGGGCGAGCTGGATTTTCCGGAGAACAGCCTGCCCCGGCTCCGCCGCTCGGATGCCATCGCGGGAGGGGCCACTGTATCTATCTTCCAACCGCTCTTTTCACCGGATGGGCGCCACCTTGCTTACGTCTCCGATGCGGAGGGCTGGTGGCAGATTTACCTCTACGATCTGGTGGAAAAATCCCACCGGAAACTGACCGCCGCCGATGCCGACCACGGGCGGCCGGCCTGGGTTCAGGGATTGCGCACGTACGGCTTCGAGCCCGCCGGAAAAAGCCTCGTTTTCATCCGCAGCCAGCTGGGGTCTGCAAGCCTCTGGAGCGTGGACATCGCTTCGGGAGAAGAAAATCGCCTGGAACCTGGCAAAGAGTATGCCTGGCTGGAACAGATCGCCGTCGCTCCGGAGTACACACCCGAGGGGAGAGTCCAGGTGGCGCTGATCGTCTCCGGCCCAGCTACACCGCCGCGCGTGATCGCAGCCAGCTTTGTGAAAGAGCAGGACGATCGGCTGCGCCCGGCAGCCGAAGTCAGGATCCTCCGCAGGGCGTCGGCAGAAGATGTACCTTCAGAGGCATATGCTCCTGTTGAGCCTGTCACGTGGCAGGGATTCGACGGTGAGCCAGTTCATGGGCTGTTTTATCCACCCCACAACCATGCTTTTTCCCCGAAAGGGAGACCTCCGCTGATCGTCAGCATCCATGGCGGACCGACCAGCCAGGCGAGGGCAGCTTTTAACCCAGGCAACCAGTTCTTCGCCACCCGCGGTTACGCGGTCTTGGAAGTCAATTACCGCGGGAGCACAGGGTATGGGAGAGCTTATTGGGAAGCCTTGAAAGGACAGTGGGGGATCTACGACGTACAGGACGCGATCCGCGGCGCCAGGTATCTGGTCGAGCAGGGGTCGGTCGACGGCGACCGCCTGGTGATCATGGGTGGGAGCGCCGGGGGCTTTACGGTCCTCCAGTCGCTCGTCGACCACCCGGGATTCTACACAGCCGGCGTATGCCTGTACGGCGTGGCCAACCAGTTCACGCTCGTGGCTGAGACCCACAAGTTCGAGGCGCGCTACTCCGACCAGCTGCTCGGCCCGCTGCCGGAAGCAGCAGAGAAATACAGGAGCCGGTCACCGGTCTTCTTCGCTGACCAGATCCGTGACCCGGTGATCCTCTTCCAGGGTGAGGACGACCGTGTGGTCCCGCGGGCGCAATCCGACGAGATTGTGGCTTCCCTGCGGCGGCGCGGCGTCCCACACGAATATCATCTCTATCCTGGGGAAGGGCACGGCTTCCGGAAGGTCGAGACCATCGAGCATTTCTACAATGCAGTTGACAGGTTCCTGAGACAGCATGTGATCTTTGCCTGACCGCTTAAAACCAGTCTTTCCGCCTGAAGATAAATACCACGAACAGCGAAATCATGAGGGTGAAGGCGATCACAATCAGGAAAGCCATTCCGTAGCTTTGGAACGGGAGATCGACGTTCATACCAAAGAAACTGGCGATGATCGTGGGCAGGCTGAGCACCACAGTGACCGAGGCCAGGAATTTCATCACCGCATTCAGGTTGTTCGATATGATGGAGACGAAGGCATGCATCATGCTGCTGAGGATATTCGAGGTGATGCTGGTCATTTCGATTGCCTGCTGGTTCTCAGTCAATACGTCTTCGAGCAGGTCTTCGTCGTCGGGGTAAGTTCGGAACAGCTGGCTGCGTTGGAGGCGTTCCATCGTCAGCTCGTTCGACTTCAAGCCGGTCGTGAAATAGGTCAGGCTCTTCTCGTACTTCAGCAGCTCGAGGACTTACTTGTTGCGTGTGGAGAGCTGTAGCCGGTCTTCGAGGATATCCACCGCTTTGTTGATCTCACGCAAATAGACCAGATATTTATTGGCGACGGCCAGCAGTAAGCGCAGCACGAACCGGTTCCGTTTGGAGGTGGACAGATTACGGACATTCCCCATTGAAAAGCGTTGCAAGATGTCGTTCTCCTGCTTGCACACTGTGACTAGATAACTAGCGGAATTACAGTGCCCTTATGCAGCAGCCTCCAGAATGCGAGCACGTTCGGGCGCGCTGGCATGGCGGGGGATCCCCCCGCGCCGGCAGATCGTTCGTATTCGCGCCCGATAATAAATCAGAGTCTGTTCAGTACGACAGCTGTTCATAATCAATTCACGTCAGTTCGGGATAACCGCCGTTTCGACTGCGCGGCGGGTTTCCCATCAGTTCTCGCGGGACATGTCTGAGCGGAACGCAGTCAAAGTCCCGATTTCGCGAGGGAGCAGTCGCAGAAGCCCGCCACTCCGCTCAGCGCGCTGGTTTGTTTTATCCCGAGTTTATGTTAATTTAGTATAGCGCTTGGCGGATTAATGAGCAAGAGTTCTCAGAACGACCAACAATTCTGCAGGTCACGCACGGGAAGGATCTCTCGAACGCAGGTACGCTTTCGTGATCTCCTCAGCAACTGCAGGGATGACCGCCAGCCCTGCGATCAGAGCCCATTCCCTCAGGTTCAACGCGTGAGTGTTGAACACGGGCTGGAGGAACGGCACGTAGACCACCAGCAGCATCAGGGTGAGCGACAGCCCAACCGCGTACTGCATGTAACGGTTGGAGAAGACCCCCAAACGGAAAATTGAGACGCGCTCCGATCGCACGGTATAGGCGCGGAACAGCTCGCAGAGGGAGAGGGTGACGAAAGCCATCGTCTCGGCGGTTTGCACATCCACCCCGCGCCAGTCGAAATTCAGCAGAAAAGCCAGTGAATTGGCTCCCGCGAGGGAGACGCCAGCATCGCCCAACACCCAAAACAGCCCGATGGTAAAGGCGAGCAGCGTGGCGCCTGTTTGGGTGAGGGTCTGGATCCCGATGCCCAGTCGCATGGTTCGGTTGACGATCGGTTCCCTCGGGTTGCGCGGCGGCCTGCGCATGATGCCCGGATGCTCCTTCTCCATCGCCAGGGCGAGCGCCGGGGCGCCGTCGGTGAGCAGGTTCAGCCACAACAGCTGGATAACCGTCAGCGGCGTCGGCAGGCCTGCCAGGGTGGCGAGGAAGATGATCATGATCTCCGCCACGTTGGAGGAAAGCAGGAAGAAGACGAACTTGCGGATGTTGGCATAGATCACCCGCCCCTGTTCGATGGCGGCGACGATGCTGGCGTAGTTGTCGTCGGTCAGCACCATATCCGCCGCTTCCTTAGCGACATCAGTGCCGGTGATGCCCATGGCGATCCCGATGTCGGCGCGCTTGATCGCCGGCGCGTCATTGACTCCGTCGCCGGTCATGGCGACGACCTGGTTGTTCGCGCGCAGCGCCTCGACGATGCGTAGCTTGTGTTCCGGCGAGACCCGGGCGAAGACGTCCGTGGACATCACCTGGCTCTGCAGTTCTTCCCCGGTCATCTGGTCGAGCTGCGTCCCGGACAGCACCTGGTGACCCGGCTCCAGCAGGCCGATCGACTCGGCAATGGCGCGAGCCGTGTTGGGGTAATCGCCGGTTATCATCACGGTGCGGATCCCGGCCCGGCGCGCTTTTTCCAGGGCTGGCGGGACCTCCGGCCGCGGCGGATCGATCATCCCGACCAGCCCGACGAAAATCAGTTCCTGCTCCAGCTCCTCCGGGTCCAGTTCCCCCGGGACGGCCTGAATGGTGCGGTAAGCCATGCCGAGGACGCGCAGCGCGTCCTGCGTCATCTGGTCGTTGGCCTCCAGAATGCGCCGGCGCGTCGATTCATCCAGCGGCGCCGGCGTGTCATCGATTCGTTGGTAGCGCGTGCAGCGCTGCAGCACCAGGTCCGGGGCGCCTTTTTCCGTGATGACGTACCACTCCCGCTCCCGGTCGTCATAGAACGGTGAGATGTCCTCAGGTCTTGGGTCGCGCACCGCGTGCAGGGTGATCATCCGCTTGCGCGCGGCGTCGAAGGGGACCTCCTGGACACGCGGGTAGGCTTTATTTAGATCGGCAGTCCAGGCCCCGGCCTTGGCCGCGGCGACGATCAGCGCCCCTTCGGTGGGGTCGCCCGCCACGCGGTAGGACCGCTCTGAGCCGCCATCTGAGCTGCCCAGGTCGAGGTAGGCGTCGTTGTTGAGCGCGGCCACCCAGAGAGCTGTCTGCGCGCCGGGATAATCTTCTAAGGAAACCTGTCTGCCTTCGACCAGGAAGTCCCCCCGCGGCGTGTAACCGCTTCCGCTGACCTCGATGAACTGCCCGTCCACCCACAGACGCGAGACGGTCATCTCATTCTGGGTCAGGGTGCCCGTTTTGTCCGAACAGATTACCGTCGCCGATCCCAGGGTCTCGACGGAGGACAATCGGCGGATGAGGGCGTGGCGCTTGATCATCTCGCGCATCCCCAACGCCAGGCTGATAGTGACCACAGCCGGCAGGCCTTCTGGGACGGCGGCGATCGCCAGCCCCACGGAGATCATAAACATTTCGAGAGGCGCGTATCCCTGCAACCAGCCGACGAGGAAGACCACCGCGCAGATCGCCAGGGCGGCCCAGCCGAGCATCTTCCCCAGCGAATCCAGTCGGCGTTGGAGAGGGGTTGGCTCGTTCTCCACCGACTGCAGCATGCGGGCGATCAGGCCGATCTGGGTGTGCATCCCTGTGCCCACCACGACGCCATTGCCACGCCCATAGTTGACAACGGTGCCCATGAAGACCGTGTTCTTACGGTCTCCGAGGGGGATGTCCGCTTCCAGGCGCACAGCGGCATCTTTCTGGACCGGGACCGATTCGCCGGTCAGCGCCGCTTCTTCAATCCGCAGGTTGACCGCTTCCAGCAGCCGGATGTCCGCCGGGACGAAGTTGCCCGCCTCAAGCAGCACCAGATCTCCTGGCACCAGCTCCCTGGCCGGAACGGACAGCCGCACTCCGCCGCGCACCACGTGCGCCTCCGGGGCCGCCAGCCTGCGGAGCATGGCTAGGGCGCGCTCGGCGCGGCCCTCCTGGATCACCCCCAGGGTCGCGTTGAGGACGACGATGGCGATGATCGCTGCCGCCTCGACGTAGTCCCCCAGCGCTGCGGAGATCAGCGAGGCGACGATCAGCAGGATCACGACAAAGTTCTTGAATTGCGCTCCGAGCATCTGCCAGAAGGTCGTTGGCGGCGCCTCTTCCAGCTCGTTGGGTCCATACTGCTCCAGCCGCGCGCGGGCTTCCTCGGGGTCCAGACCCTTTTCCGCGAAAGTCGCCAGGCGCGCCAGCACTTCCTCGGCCTCGACGGCGTGCCAGGAATCCCCGTTCACATTTTCGATGATCCCGCTCCGAGATGCCTTTTCAAGCGCCAATGTCTGTACGCTCCTTTATCTTGTATTGTACATGATTGCACGTCCCAGGAATATCCACTGGATGAGGCTTACGCATCTGTAAAACGGCCTGCCTGGTTTTGAAATCCTGGCATCCAAAACAAAAAGACCGCCGGCAACCTGGGTTGCGGTGGTCTCGCTGTAGGCTAATGGAAGCCGAGAGCCGGCGTCGGTGTGCTCAGGCTCTGTCCTGACGGCTGTCCATCCTGCGGGGGCAGGCAGCTACTCCCCATCCGGAACGGACATAGTGTATCCAATCCCGGCATCCCTGTCAAGCGCGATTCGGCAGTGGTGTGCACGCGCAAGCGTCAGGGATAGAGACTCTCCCGGGTTGCATAGCTCCTTTTCCCCCCGCACCACCGCTTCTGGGGTGGTACGAGAAACGGCACGGCTCGATCGGTCTCGAGGCAGGCGCCGCGAGACCAGGAAATTTTCAGGCCGTTCCTCATTCGATCGCCCAGACGACAAGCTGGCGGGGGCCGTGCACGCCGAGGGTCACGGTGAGCTCGATATCTGCGGTGCGGCTGGGACCGGTGATGAAGACCAGGTAAGGCTGGCCCTTCGCTTCGGCGAAGACCTGGTGCATATCCGCACGCAATGCCGATGGGTCCAACAATGCAAGGTGTACGCGCGGCAGGAGTGACACCGCCCGCGGCTTCTCCCGAGAAGAGAGCAGGGCGAGGGTGCCCGTCTCCGGGAGAGCGTAGTCCACCCCGGTCACACCCAGATCGCAGCTGGCGAGCTCTTCCGGGGCAGAATGGGGGGAAAGCAGTTCGACGCCGAGGGCAGCCAGCCGCTCTTCGACGCCCAGCGATTCGAGCCAGGGAGTCCGCCAGCAGGCAGCGGAGGCGATCTGCTTCGAACGCACCAGTTCGGCCAGGCTCTCCCCGATCGAACCTGCATCCACCCGCCGGGTTTCGCCGGAGAGCGTCTCGATCTCCGCCAGCAGGAGTCCGAGCTCGGCGGTGGAGGCCTCGGGAAGGCGAGGGGGCAAGTTTGGTGGGCGCGGCGCGAGGGGCAACCCCGCCTCACGCCCCAACGCCAGCCGCACCGCAGCGATCACGGGGTTCTCTTCAGAATTCTTGTCCTTGAAGTGTTCCAAGCCTGTGTTCCTTCTCCGCGGTTGATCATCCTTTCCTTCGTCCAACCCAGAACCAACGAAAGCCGCCGCGAAATGCCGGGAAAGGGCGCACCCGCGTCCAGCGGTCCAGCGGTGGAGGCAACGCGGGCAGCCAGTCGCCTCTGCGAAGGGGCAACTGGAAAAGCGGCAGCAGGCGCGTCCCTAATCGGTACAGCCAGGGGGTCGCGAGCGCCCACCTGCCCAGCCTGGCCGCGAATCTTAGGGTCCGGGGTGCAACCGGCGGCTCGAACTCGTCGCCCTCGACCACCCGACGGCGCAGGTGGAGCAGGATCTGCGGGATGGGGATCTTGACCGGGCAGACGTCGGCGCAGGCGCCGCACAGAGAAGAGGCAAAGGGCAGCTCCCGGGCAGCCTCGACGCCCAGGATCTGGGGGGTGAAGATCGCCCCGATCGGCCCGGAGATAAACCAGCCGTAGGCATAGCCCCCGACATGCCTGTAAACCGGGCAGACGTTGAGGCAGCAGCCGCAGCGGATGCACTTCAGGGTTTCGCGCCCGACCGGGTCGCGCAGCATGCGGCTGCGGCCGTTGTCGAGCAAGACCAGGTGGAACTCTTCCGGCCCGCCTTCTTCGGAGCTGCGCCGGGGCCCTGTGATGAACGACGTGTAAGCGGTGAGCTTCTGACCGGAGGCGCTGCGGGCCAGGAGCTTCAGCAAGACGGTGAGAGATTCCCAATCCGGGACGACCTTGTCGATCCCGACCACGGCGACGTGCACCTTCGGCAGCGTGGTGCACATCCGCCCGTTGCCCTCGTTGGTTACTATCACCAACGTCCCCGTCTCGGCGACCAGGAAGTTGGCCCCGGAGATGCCCATGTCCGCCGCCAGGAAGCGCTCGCGCAGGGCTTGCCGGGCGATGGCCGCCAGCTCCTGCGGGTCATCCGGCGCGTCGACGCCAAGTTTCTCCCGGAACAAAGCGGCGATGTCCTCCCTGGTCTTGTGCACCGCAGGCGCGATGATGTGCGAAGGTCCCTGGCCTGCCAGCTGGATAATGAACTCGCCCAGGTCCGTCTCGACCGCCAGGATGCCGGCCTCCTCCAGGGCGTGGTTGAGCCCAATCTCCTCTGTCGCCATCGACTTGACCTTGACCGCCGTCCTGACGGAGCGCTCCCGGGCCAGGTCGAGCACGATCCGGCGCGCCTGAGCCGCATCGACCGCCCAGTGCACCCGACCACCCGCGGCGATCACCCTTTCTTCCAGGCGTTCCAGGTAGGCGTCCAGGTGCAACAGCGTGTGCAGGCGGATCTCGTGGGCGGCCTGGCGGAGGGCTTCCCATTCTGGCAGCTCCGCGACGCGGGCGGCGCGATATCCGAGGAATCTATTCGTTGCCCGTTCCAGGGCTGCCGGGATGTTTCCGGGGACCTGCTCGGAATAATGGCTGAAAGAAATATCCATGACGGGAGCAGCATGGAGCGGCGATTTACCATTCACAGGGCGCCATCCTGAGAGGCGAGCACGTCGATCAAGTGCAGCGCTCTCACCTGCGAACCCGCTCTGCGCAGCCCGCCGCCGATATTCATCAGGCATCCGGCGTCGCAGGCGACAACTGCCTCCGCGCCTGTGGCCTGGATGTTCTTCACCTTCGCTTCCATCATCGCCTTGCTCACCGCCGGGTAGATCACGCTGAACACGCCGCCGAACCCGCAGCAGGTCTCCTCGTCTTGGAGCGGCACCAATTCGAGGTCGTGCACCGCGCCGAGCAGCTGTTTGGCTTCCTGCCTCAGCCCCAATCCCCGCAGAAGGTGGCAGGAGGGGTGGTACGTGACCCGGTGCGGGAAATGCGCCCCGACATCGGTGACCTGGAGCTGGTGGACGAGGAACTCGGAGAGCTCAAAAGTGCGGGAGGCGAGATCTCGGGCCAGATCGTGTTCCGGCAAACCCTCCGGGAACAGCTCCGGATAGTGGTGGCGCACCATGTCCACGCACGAACCGGAGGGAGAGACGATCGGAGCCGGGCTGGCTCCGAACAACTCGAGCCAGCTGGCAGCTAATTGGCGGGCTTCGCCCTGGTAGCCGCTGTTGAAAAGCGGCTGTCCGCAGCAAGTTTGGGCGGCAGGAACCTCGACGGTGATGTCGAGCCGCTCCAGCAGCCGGACCAGCTTCTCCAGCGTGCCGGGATAGAACTGCTCCGCCAGGCAGGTGATGAAGAGTTGGACTTGGTTGGTCATAGGGCAATTTTAGCCGATACTGGCAATCTCTGGGGGATAGAAACCGTCCGGAGCATTCCTGTTATCAATTATGGGACTTACGCAGCTGGTAAGAGGTTTTTGGAACTGCGTGACGCCTGAATTAAGTTGGTTTTTCGTCTTCGTAAGGTATCCCCATGCTATAATCCGCCTCAAGCTGAAATCAGCCCCCTGGAAGCAAAAGGAGAATAGATTCGAATGCCAGATTATATCGAAGTCCCTGAAGGCGGCGAGAAGATCCGCCTTCAGAATGGGAAACTGCATATTCCAGATCACGTGATCCTCCCGTTCGTGGAGGGAGATGGGACCGGGCGCGACATCTGGGGGGCGTCCCGGCGGGTGTTCGACGCCGCAGTGGCAAAAGCATATCGGGGAGCGCGCCGGGTCGCCTGGATGGAAGTCCTGGCAGGCGAAAAAGCGCACCGTCTGACCGGCAGCTGGCTGCCAGAAGAGACGATCGAGGCCTTTCGTGAATACACCGTGGGGATCAAAGGACCGTTGACGACCCCCATCGGCGGCGGAATCCGGTCATTGAACGTCGCACTGCGCAAGGCGCTTGACCTCTACGTTTGCCAGCGCCCGGTGCGATACTTCCCAGGCGTCCCCTCTCCGGTGAAACACCCAGAATACGTCGACATGATCGTCTTCCGGGAGAACACTGAAGACATCTACACGGGGATCGAGTTCGAGCACGGCACACCGCAGAACCAGAAGTTCAAGGCGCTGCTGCAGGAGAACTTCCCGGAGGAATATGGGAAGATCCGTTTTCCGGATACAGCAGGTTTCGGCATTAAACCGGTGTCCAGAGAAGGCACATTTCGCCTGGTTCGCGCGGCAATCCGCTACGCCCTAGAGCACCAGCGCCGCAGTGTGACGCTGGTCCACAAAGGGAACATCATGAAATACACCGAAGGCTCCTTCCGCAACTGGGGGTACGAGCTGGCGGAGACTGAATTCGCCGACCAGGTCTACACCTGGAGCCAATGGGAGCGGACCGTGCAGGCATCCGGCGAAGAGGCAGCCAACCGGGAGCAGGAACAGGCGATCAGTGCCGGGAAGCTGCTGGTCAAGGACGTGATCGCCGATATCGTTTTCCAGCAGACCATCACTCGGGCGCGCGAGTTCGACGTGCTGGCGACGATGAATCTGAATGGCGATTACCTCTCCGACGCCCTGGCAGCCCAGGTGGGCGGGATCGGCATCGCTCCCGGCGGCAACATCAACTACACGACCGGTCACGCCGTGTTCGAAGCCACCCACGGCACGGCGCCTAAATACGCGGATAAAGACATGGTCAACCCGGGTTCGGTGATCCTGTCGGGAGAGATGATGTTCCGCTATCTCGGCTGGAACGAAGCTGCGGACCTGATCATCAAGGGCATGGAAGGGGCGATCGCCGCCAGGACCGTGACCTACGATTTCCACCGCCTGATGGATGGCGCGACCCTCCTCAAGACCTCTGAGTTTGGCGACGCGGTGATCCAGCATATGGATGCTTGACTGAGGAGGAAAGCCAAAGGGGGATTTTCACAGGCTTACGCAGTCAATCATGAGACCTCGTAAGCCTGTTTCATGATTGGAGTTCTAACCGCATGAGCCATCTGGAAAGCCTTGCGCTCCGGGCGGAGGTCTCCAGTATCCGGCGAAATCCGGCTTTCTCGAACATCGATGTCGTTCCAACGTAAGCGAATGCGACATCGATCCGCTTGCCGCCAGGATCTACGGGATATGCCTCGAGGGCAGGTGCGCCATGCCCGCGTGCGTACTCGATCAAACCCTCGAGCAAAGCTCGCGCCACGCCTTTTCGCCGGTAACCCACACGGACCAGGAAGCAGACGATAGACCATACCGGGCGATCGTCAACTGCAGGGATGGTGCGCGAGCGGACGAGCCTTTCCATTTCGGGACGCGGGCCAAAGCCGCACCAACCCACGAGCCGGGAATCGGAGTATGCCAGCATGCCCGGCGGTACGGGCCCGCTCAGCTGTCTGCGGAGGGCGGCCTTTCGCCTGGCTAACCAGGTTTCAAAAGGGTCGTCCTTTGAACGGCGTCTGTATTCGCCCGAGGATTCCCGCCAATACTGGCACCAGCAAGGAGCGCCAGTAAAAAACTCTTCAATGGCGGTCCAATGCTCGGGCGTAGCCGGCACGACTTCAACCTGACTCTTCTCTGGCGAAATGGTTGACATTCTCGTGTTTCTTGCTCCGAATTATACTGGCAGAAATCCGATATGAAAGATAGCGATTATAATAAAATCGTTTAAGAGGTTGCGATCTACATTTTTACTCCTATTCTTCCTCCGGGAGGTTTGCATGGATTTTCTCAAATTGAACGTCACCGGTCTGGCACGCTACCGGGGGCAGGAAGGGCAGCTCAGCTTCATCTTGCACCGGCTGACCGGGCTGGGCACCCTGCTCTTCCTCGCGATCCACATCCTGGATACAGCAACGGTATATTTCTACCCATCCTTGTATTCGCACGCGATCAATCTATACCGCAGCACGCCGTTCATGATCGGGGAGATCGCCCTGGTCTTCGCCGTGATTTACCACGGCATCAATGGGGCGCGCATCGCCATTTTTGACCTGTTCATGCCGGGGAAGTGGAACATCGAGACCCAGCGGAAGTCTGCGTTTTGGACCCTGGGTCTGGCAGTCCTATTATGGATCCCGGCAGCCTACATGATGGGCCGCGCCTTGCTGTTGCACAACTTTGGGCTTCTTGGTTGATTTCGGCGGAGTTAAATTCATGACGACCCAAAGCGAAACTCTTGAAATCACCCGGGTAGATGTCTCCGAAGGCTTTGAAGGCCTGGCCTGGAAGTGGATGCGGTACAGCGGGCTGCTGCTCATCCCCCTGGCGTGGGGGCACGTCGCCATCCAGGACGTGCTGGTCGGAGTCCACGCGATCGACCTCGATTACGTCGCGATGCGTTGGGCTTCGCTCGGTTGGCGCGTATACGACTTCCTGCTCCTGGCTTTCGCCTTCGCACACGGAGTCAACGGACTGCGCCAGGTGCTGAACGATTACGTCAAAAAGGAAAGCGTCCAGAGGAAAATCGCCTGGGGCTTATTGGGATTTTGGGCGATCCTCTCCCTGATCGGCGCGGCAGCGATCGTCGGCGGGGTCAGGGTACCCTGAATCCCTGGAAATCGAAAAGCCTCTCGAAAACGAGAGGCTTTTCTGTTTGCAACCGAGGAACCGGGTCTACCCGGGCAGTGATGAGGCTGCATTGTCAGCGGCGTTGAGGCTGAATTGTGTCTGCGATGCTGAGGCCAGTCTGCGGCGATGAATGCCAGGAGGAAGCTGCAAACCAGTCTCGGTTACGGTGTCTCAGTGATGTTCCGTGATGTGTTCGGCGATGTTCTTCGGTGCTGTGGGTAAGTGTCCAATTCCTCAGGTGTTGCCAGACCAGTAACTTATACAAAACTTGTCCTATTATAGGGGAAACGGAGGTGAATGTATAAGGACATCTGGAACTATTAAACCATGATAATTGTCACTTTTCTTTCCCTCCCTGCGGGTGCAATAATGGTCGTGCGGTGATCGGCAATTCCAAGGACGTACCAGGATTGAGAGGCGAAAGATGGGCACGAGCAGGAAAGTCGGCTTTTTTACAGGGTTGAGGTACCGGGGCGGGAGCCCAATGTGGTCGTGGATGCTCCACCGCATCACGGGGGTCGCGATGCTGGCGCTCGCCTCGATGCATGTCATCGCCTCGTTCTTCGTCCAGCAGACTGGGAGTACGCTGGCTGCATCAGTAAACGTCGTGTATGAATCCTGGTTCTTCCAGATCCTGGTGGCATTTATCCTCCTCTTCCATGGGCTGAATGGGCTGCGGATCGCCATCCTGGACCTGTGGCCCGGGCTCCAGCTATACCAACGGCAAGCCATCCGGGTTCAACTGATGCTGTTTATCCCGCTTTATGGGCTGGTAATCTTTTTCCTGATCCAGCGCGCCCTTTCCGCGAGCGCCTGACGAGGTGTTGCCATGAGAAGCCGTTCGATCCAACCCGCTTTTTCTTTCGAATACCTGGCCTGGATCTTCACCCGGGTCTCTGCGCTCCTGCTGGTGCTGCTGACCGCGATCGGTTTTCTCGCCGCGTTGGCCCTCGGCGCTGTGGGACAGATGGACTTCGCGACCCTCATCCGCTGGTCGTTCTTTCCTAACCCCAACCACGTGATCCACAGCGGCATCCCTGATGTCTCGCGCGGCTGGGCGAACGCCTTCTGGCAGATCGTGCAGATCCTGATCGTTTTTCTGGGCGCCACACACGGCTTTAACGGGCTGCGGGTGGTGATCGAGGACTTCGTCGGCCAGAATGCCTGGCGGCCTGCCTTGCGAGGGCTCCTCTGCCTGCTATGGATCTTCATGCTGATGGTTGCCCTGTACGTGATCCTGGCCTCCTGATTAATCCGACACTCAGATTTGGAGTAAGTTTATCCTTTATAATAGTGGGCGAGACGGTTGTCTCGCCCTGTTCATGCTTTGGCAGTGGGCCGGAACAACACGCCATCGCTGTGAAGGAGGTCAACAACACCCATTGATGAACGTCCATAAATATGACGCTCTGGTTGTCGGGGCAGGCGGCGCGGGCCTGATGGCTGCCCTGTATGCATCGCGTTCGGTGAGCACCGCTGTGATCAGCAAGCTCTATCCGACCCGCTCACACACCGGCGCCGCCCAGGGCGGAGTGGGGGCAGCTCTGGGGAACCTCGAAGAGGACCACCCGGAGTGGCACACTTTCGACACCGTGAAGGGTACGGACTATCTCGGCGATCAGGACGCCATCGAGTTCATGTGCTCGGAGGCGATTCCTGCTGTGTATGAGCTTGAGCATATAGGGCTGCCGTTCTCACGCACCCCAGACGGGCGCATCGCCCAACGACCCTTCGGCGGACACACCAACAACGTCACGGGGAAACCCGTGCGGCGCGCCTGCTACGCCGCCGACCGCACCGGACACATGATCCTGCAGACCCTTTACCAGCAGTGCATCAAAAACCGGGTCAATTTCTTCGACGAGTTTCAGGTGCTGGACCTGCTGGTGGTGGACGGGGCTGCCGCGGGAGTGGTAGCCATGGAGCTGGCCAGCGGAGAACTCCACGTGTTCCACGCCAAGGCGGTCATCTTCGCCACCGGCGGGCACGGCCGTATATGGGAGATCACCTCCAACGCTTACGCCTACTCCGGAGACGGGATTGCCATCACGCTGCGTCGGGGCATCCCGGCGGAGGATATGGAATTCTTCCAGTTCCACCCCACCGGCATCTACCGCCTGGGCATCCTGATCACGGAGGGGGTGCGCGGCGAGGGCGGAGTGTTGCTCAATGACCTGGGCGAGCGCTTCATGGAAAAATACGCCCCGACGGCGAAGGACCTCGCCTCCCGGGACGTGATCAGCCGGGCCATGTACCTGGAGATGCAGGCCGGGCGCGGGATCGGCGGGAAGCGCTACCTGCATCTGGACGTGCGGCCCGACACGGTCAACAGGTACGCAGCGCTTGATGGGCGTAAAATGCCGGATGGCTCCCCGTACACCGTAACCGCGGAGGAGATCCTCTCCAGGCTGCCAGATATCATTGACTTCTGCCGGACTTACCTGGGTGTGGACCCGGTGACCCAGCCCATGCCCGTGCAGCCCACGGCGCACTACGCTATGGGGGGCATCCCGACGAACAAGTTCGGGGAGGTGGTCATCGACGAGAATAACACGGTCATGCCAGGCCTCTTCGCCGCCGGAGAAGTCGCCTGCGTCTCAGTGCATGGGGCCAACCGCCTCGGGACCAATTCGCTGCTTGACCTGCTCGTCTTTGGCAAATATTCCGGACTGCGCGCCGCAGAGTACTGCTCGGAAGCTGCTTTCAAACCTCTGCCCCCCGACGCGCTGGATTTCGCCCGCTCGCAGCTGGACGCCCTGCTCCACGCTTCCGGAAGTGAGCGCCCCGCCGAGATCGCCAGCGAAATGAAGAAAGTGATGAACGACCACGTGGGAGTATTCCGCACCCAAGATGGGATGACCCAGGCTCTGAAGACGATCCAGGAGCTGCAGGAGCGGTTCCGCTACTTGCGCATCGACGACACCGGAAAGATCTTCAATACCGAGCTGCTCACGACCTGGGAGCTGGGCAACCTGCTCGACCTGGCGGAGGTTACAACGGCTGCCGCCCTGGCGCGGACGGAAAGCCGCGGGGCGCATGCCCGGGAGGACTACCCCAAACGGGACGATAAAAACTGGCTGAAACACAGCCTGGCCTGGCAGGTGCCCGGCGGCCCCGGCGGCAGGTGCAAGATCGAGCTGCGTTATAAGCCAGTCGTGATCACGAAATATGAACCCAAAGAACGGGTGTATTAGCGTTATCTTTCAAAAGGACACTTATCGATGCAGGTTACCCTGAGAATCTATCGCTACAATCCAGAAAAAGACAAAAAACCGCATTACGAAACATACCAGGTGGAAGCGGAGCCGACCGACCGGGTGCTCGACCTCCTCGAGCACATCAAAGGCCACCACGACGGGACGCTTTCCTTCCGGCGCTCCTGCGCGCACGGTATCTGCGGCTCGGACGCCATGCGCATCAACGGGCGCAACTACCTGGCCTGCAAAGTGCTGGTGAAAGAGTTCGGCGGATCCCGCATCACCGTCGAACCATTGCTCGGGCTGCGGGTCATCAAAGATTTAATCGTGGACATGGAGCCCTTCTTCGAGCACTACCGCTCGGTAATGCCCTACTTCGTCAACGACGAACCGCCGCCGGAGGGAGAGCGGCTGCAGAGCATAGAAGAGCGCGAGCGGTTCGACGACACGACCAAGTGTATCCTGTGTGCAGCCTGCACCACTTCCTGCCCCTCCTTTTGGGCTAACGACCGGTACGTAGGACCGGCGGCGATCGTCAACGCCCACCGCTTTATCTTCGACAGCCGCGACCGGGCAGCGCCCGAAAGGCTGAAGCTCCTCAGCGGCCAGTTTGGCGTGTACCGCTGCCACACGATCTTCAACTGCACCCTGGCCTGCCCGCGCGATATCCAGATCACCAAAGCGATTGGAGAGATCAAGAAAGCCATCGCTACCGGGAGTTTAGAGTAAGCCGTTTTTCCCTGTCCACCAGTGGCTTCTGAAAGCCGCCTTGTGTGCGAAAAGAACAGGTTTCTTTGCCCTTTGGGCGGCATCTGCTTTCTGCGAACCGTCGGATTCCCGGGCAGGATTAACTCTAGAACGCGTGCTATAATTTCAAGCGTCCGCCCCAATAGCTCAATGGATAGAGCGAGGCTCTCCTAAGGCCGCGATCCGGGTTCGAGTCCCGGTTGGGGCTCTTCAATAACAAGACTTATCAAATGTCTTAAGTGTTCTATGACATTCTTCTCTTGCAAATTTTAATAACATAAGCTATAATGCATCTTGTCGAACGGCTGGGTGCCCCCCTCACTCAGGCGTTTGACATTTAAGGGGGTAATTCCAGATCTGTCGGTCCTAATATTTAGAAGTTACGCAGTTCAGATGAAATTGCACCAACTATGTAAGTCCCAACATTAATGAAAACTTATATTTAATTTTAATCTTGTCAGAGTGCTCCCATCCGTGTTATCATTCACAATGGCAAGCGTCTGGGTGCCCCCCTCACCCAGGCGTTTGCCACTTTTTGAACATATCCCTCGATCTGGCTGCAATCCGTTCATTTTTCCCTGCCTGGCACCACCCGAGAATCTTCCATGATAACCCCGGCGGGACGCAGATCCCTCAGCCGGCTATCGACCGCATGCTGGACTACCGGACCGAGACCAATGCCAATATGCCTCCGTGAGTCCTGACTGTGCAGGATATCAGGCACTCTTCGCCGGACTTTTGGTGAGGAGATACCGCTCTTCCTTGCAATGTAAGCCAACCGCGCGTATCGATCGCTAAAGTTCAACGAGCTTCCCCAAAGCATCCCCGAATCTGGATACCTCTTCTAGCGTGTTGTAGTGCACCGCCCCTACGCGTACCATCCCGCCACTTTCTTCCAGCCCTAACCTCTCCGTCACAGCCAGGGCGTAGTAATTGCCATCCCACACGTAGATGCCGGCATCTCCCAGCCTTTCTGCCACCTGGCGGGGGTGCTGATTCTGCAGGGAAAATGAGAAAGTTGGGACGCGCTCTTCTAAGCGGCGCCCATCTCGCAATCCATAAAGGGTCAACCCAGGGGTTTCCTCCAATATATCCAACAAGGCGCGGCTCAACTCGTACTCATAGGCGCGGATGGCTGCCATGGCCTGCTTGAGATACAGCCGCCGACCCTGGTAGCGATCTGCATATTTTTCCGCATAAATCCCCCCGAAGGTCTTTCCCACCCATTCCAGGTATTCGATGGCTCCCAGCATCCCGGCGATCCCCTCGTGGTTTTGGGTCCCTGTTTCATATTTTCCTGGTGGATCTTTCGGGGCCGGACGAACCTTGTAGGCGGTCAATTTCTCAAGGTGTTCATATTTCCCGTACAAAACCCCGGAGTGCGGACCGAAAAATTTGTAGCCCGAGGCGACCAGGAAATCGCAATCCAGCGCCTGGACGTCGATTGGTCCGTGGGGAGCGTACTGCACGGCATCGATATAGGCCCAGGCGCCAGCTTCATGCGCCATCTTCACCAATTTGGCGACTGGATTGATGGTTCCCAACGCATTCGAGGCATACCCAAAGGCGACCAATCGCGGGCGACCTTCCAGGGCAGTTTGAAAGGATTCCAGATCCAGGGTGCCGTCGTCAGGATGGAAGTCCACCCAGCGGACGGAGCAGCCCCGATCCTCCGCTGCCATCGCCCAGGGCGTGATGTTGGCGTCATGGTCCAGTCGGGTGACAACGATCTCGTCCCCAGATTGCCAGGTACGGGCGATGGCGCGGCTGAGGGTGAAAGTCAGGGTGGTCATATTGTTGCCGAAGACGATCTCCTCCGGCCGGTAGGCGTTGAAGAAATCCGCCATCGCGGCGTGGGCTTCATCCAATACAGAATCCGATGCCCGGCTGGTCGGGAATGCGCCGCCGTGGTTGGCGTTGTGGTCGACCAGATACGTATTCATTCGGTCGAGGACAGGTTGGGCGACCTGTGTGCCTCCGGGGTTGTCGAAGAAGATCGCCGGACGCTGTAAGGCGGGGAATTTGGAGCGGATCTGTGGAAGATCGAGGGGCATTCTAACTCCTTGAATTCAGCGTAGATATTTATGATTGGACATACGCGATTGGTAGGAGGTCGGGGCTTTACGATCGCCCAACTTCCGGTCGTCGTAAATGCCCTGGTCGGCATCTACTGGCTGCGAAAACCAAAACCGAAAACCCGCCCGGCTGGTCTCACCCTGGTCGGGTGCGTCCTGGCGACATTGGGTGGCATTCTCCTTGGAAGCTTCGATTATAACTTAACAGAGATTTCTGCCGGGATCCCGGTTATACTACATGGAAAAGGAGGCGCTCCATGGAACTCACGCTGGATTCTAAACTTGCAGATATTTTGGACAATCCGAAAGCTGTCGAAATCCTCGACAGGCACGTACCCGGCGCATCCAAGCACCCCATGCTCGCCATAGGAAAAACCCTCTCCCTGCGGATGATCCTCAGCACACCTCAGGCAGCCCAGGCTGGCTTCACTCAAGAAAAAGTGGAAGCGATACTGGCGGAGATCAACAAGAACTTACCGAAATCCTGACGAGATTACCCCCCCATCGATACTACCAGGACGTCGTAATACGTCCCTGCGCCAAACCCGTCTAGGAGGACGTGATCTCCGGGGTTCAGGCGCGGCAGCTGGCGCAAAAAAGCGATCATATTCGAAGCGGCGCTCACGTTGCCGAACTCGCTGAGCAGCCACGGCATCGCCAGGTGGACGCCCGCGTTCTGGAGGTGCTTTTCTTTGAGCCGGTTGATCTTCAGATTGGCGTGGTGGACGATCGCCACGGCGATCTTTTTCTCGATCCCACCCACCCGGCTCACCAGGTCCTGGTACATCTCATAAACATCCCGCACGACCTGGACGCCCGTCCGGACGAATAGCTTCACCATCCCCATCGGGCCTGCCATCTTCACCGCGTCTCCATTATCTGGTTCGTGCATCAGGCCGGCGACGCGGATGTGATTGGCTCCTGCGCGGCTCACTTCAATATTCGAACCCCCATCCTTCCTCAGACCCGAGTGGGGGTAAAACATGTGCACGGCTAAAACCCCTTCTGCATCGAACACCTCGTGCGATTTGCCGACCAGGAATTTCATCGACTCGCCGGGTACAACCCCGATCACCCCGGCGCCGTTGCCGAAGAGCTGCAAAGCGTTCTTATCTCGCGAGAGCTGCACAAGCCGGCTCAAGCCCTCGATCCCCCCAACGAGGACTTTCTTCCCCGCGAGCTCCTGCGCCAGGTTTATCCCCGAGCTTTGATTAATATCCAGGTTTTCATTCAACAGCATGTGCAGCGCGCCCACAGAGCCATCGCAGGCTTTGTGTACACTCACTTTGAGCGCATCTTGCCGGATTCCCGCCATCTGGGCGATCCGCACCGTATAGTCCTCGACGATCGGTCCGCTGGTGCCGATCAGGACCCCATCGACTTCCTCTGGATGCCACCCGCAGGCGAATGCCGCCGCGCGGAGGAATTGGGCTCCAATCGCCACCTCCAGATCGACGCTCTCTTCCCTGGTAAGAGCTGGTTGGTGATGGCGAGCGATGAATCCCAGCGGTGCCAGGTCCATTCTCTCCCCCTCAGAGAGCGTCGTCCCGGTCCGCATTTCGACCATTTCCGCCAGCGTCACGTTGTCGTAAGGCTGCCCCCAGGTGCCGTAGGCTCCGCCGATACCGAGCCGCTCGTTCGTCACGGTCTGGATCCCCGCCGGCACGCCATGGGCGATTGGGATCTCAATCATCTTAACCTGAGGCTGTTCGAAGAAGGGAGATGTCCCCTCTGGCGCTTCCTCAGTTGCTGAGTTAACTGTCATCGTGTCCTCATTAGTCCTTGAATCTCAGGCAGTCATCGTGGCTGCCATGAGGGAAATGCTGGTCTTGGTGCTGCTGAACTGTTAAACACCAAAACAGGAGTTCCGATTTGATTTTTCGGGGAAGAGTTCAGGGGAGGTTCCCGGACCAGCCAGAATGCTTTCGCCCCCTGCGGGTCAACCCGTGGATTCTGCCAGCCGCTCCGCCTCGAGCAGTTCCTCTGGTGTGTTTATGTTCCAAAATGCGATCCCGCTCGGATCATATTGAAGGAGTTGAGCAGGGTCAAGTGCGAGTATTCTAACCGAATCGAACCAGGAGATCAACTTCCGTTTGCCGGCATTGAGCGCTTCTCTCACAGCCGGTCGGCAGGTCTTCCGGCGATACACGGCGTGGAACGGTTCATAACCACCCCCTGTGAAGGGGATCGCGACATCTACACCTGTCGAGAGGATAGAATCCCGCGCCAGGGCAAGGATCTCCAGGCTGACGAAAGGCATATCACAGGCAACCACGGCCACCAGATCGCCGCGCGCAGCGCTCAGCGCTGTGAATAATCCCCCCAGTGCGCCGGTTCCGGGGAAGATGTCCGGGTAGAGCGGCAGCGCCAGGAAGGAGTACGCTTCCGGATTGTTGGTCGTTACGATCAGCTCATCTGCGATCGGCGAGACCCGTTCGATCACGCGCGAGATGAGCGGTTGTCCCTTGAAAAGGGCCAGGGCTTTGTCCTGTCCCATCCGGCGCGACTCGCCGCCAGCCTGGATCGCCACACTTAACATAGATTGATTATAATTGTAGAAACCTCATCCTTTGTTTTCTCCTCATCATCGGAGGAACAGGGATAACCGTCGCTTTACCGGTGTTCCTCAGGAGTGTGTTTGATGTCTACGCTGGCTGATTATCTGGACACTTTAACGGTCGAAGGAGACCTGTACGAATCGCTGCCCGATGGAGCAGTCCGCTGCTACGCCTGCGGACACCGCTGCCTGATCCGGGAAGGAAGGCGCGGCATCTGTCAGGTGCGCTTCAATCGCCAGGGGAAATTACTGGTCCCGTGGGGCTACGTGGCCGCCCTCCAGGTCGATCCCATCGAAAAGAAGCCCTTCTTCCACATCTTTCCCGGGACAGATGCCCTCACTTTCGGTATGCTGGGCTGTGATTTTCACTGCTCTTATTGCCAGAACTGGTTAACATCTCAAGCCATGCGCGACCCGGCCGCGGATGTGTCGATCGGTTACGTTCGCAAGCTTTCCCCGGAGGATCTGGTATCCTACGCATTGAGGTCTGGGGCCGGAGTGGTCGCATCTTCTTACAACGAACCGCTGATCACATCCGAATGGGCGGTGGCTATCTTCCGCGAAGCAAACCAGGCCGGGTTGAAATGCGTGTACATCTCCAATGGGAATGCGACCCCTGAGGTCCTCGACTACCTGCGCCCGCACATTATTGGCTACAAGGTCGACCTGAAGACCATGCAGGATAAGCACTACCGCAAGCTGGGCGGCGTCCTCGATCACGTGCTGGAAACTATCCGCATGGCGCGCGAAGCCGGTCTGTGGGTGGAAGTTGTAACGCTCTTGGTGCCCGGCTTCAACGACAGCACCGAAGAACTCATGGATGCCGCACGGTTCCTGGCTTCAGTGTCGCGCGATATCCCCTGGCATGTGACAGCTTTCCATCCGGACTATAAGATGACCGATCCGCCGCCCACCTCGGCGAAGACTCTGATCCGGGCGGCTGAGATCGGGCAAGAAGCTGGACTGAATTTCGTGTATGCCGGCAATCTCCCCGGCAGGACTGGAGAGTACGAGCACACCGTCTGCCCAAAGTGCGGCACACGCCTCATCGAACGCTACGGGTATATCATCCAGAGCTATCGCCTGACTTCAGCGGGGACCTGTCCAAATTGCAACACCCCGATACCCGGGATCTGGAGCGATCGCCCAGAACTGGTAAATCTTGGTGGTTTTGGCATGCCCAGACCTGTCGCCTGGTAAATTGTAGGTTCTGGTCTCCGATTCCGGCACACGACTTGCACCGATGAGATCATCCTGGTCTTCGGACCAGGCGGAGCAGCCCATATGGCGTCATCACTCGACCTTTTGATCCTTCCCCTGGCGCGAACTGGCGGTCAGGAGCAGGCCAGCGTCCCCGGCCTTCACGTAGCCGCCCCGCCGAAGCGCCCAGCGCGTTTTCGGAACCGCGACAGGCTTGCCCTTCACCTGGTCCTGACGGGGACAGCGCCGCTGTCGCCAGAGCAGGTCAATGCCCTGGTCGAGAATCTGGCAAAGACATTTTACAGCACCCCGGGCACGGTGACCACCGCACAGCGGGCTATCGCAGAGGCGTTGAACCAGTACCTGCTCGACCGCAACCTGCGAAACGCCAGCACCGGCCAGCAGGTTACCGGCCATCTCACACAGATCGTCTTCCGAGAAGATCGATTGTCGATAGCGCAGTCAGGGATATCCCACGCCTACCTGCTCACGGAGAGCGGTTTTGACCACGTGCATGACCCTGCCCTGGCAGGCAATGGGCTCGGGATGAATCGAACCACTCCAATCCACTTCACGCAAATCAATCTGAAGGCCAACGACGCCGCAGTGATCGCTGTGGACCCGCCTCTGGTCTGGACTAAGGAGACCTTGATGTCGCCACGCGGCCAGGGTCCTGAGAGCCTGCGCCGCCGGCTGCTTTCCGCAGCGGATGGAGAGTTGAACGCATTCCTGGTTCAGGCTCAGCCCGGCAGCGGGCAGCTAAGGCTGCTCCGCCCGGTGAAGGTGGCTGTGCCTCCAACTGCCAGCGCAAGACCTCCGGCAATCGAGGCCGCACCCGAAACGTCTATGCGCCCCCATGCGGCGGGTACGCCGATCACGGCAGAGATCATGCCGGGAGCAGAATCCACTGCCGACGACTATGCTCCCGCCCTGGAGCGGAAAGCCGCTGGAATGGAGCAAGTGTCTGGAGCAGCCCGGCAAGACAGGCGCCCACAATCACCGGCGGGCGTTCGCCGGCAGGCAGATCGCACGGCTGCTCCTCCTGTGATAACATCCTGGTTCGGTAAGGCAGGGATGACGACCAGGAACACCACCCGGCGAGTCCTTCTCGGGATCGGGGAGGTCGCCAGGCGGATCTTGCCCGATTCCAGCTTGTTTACCATCCCATCCTCGACGATGGCGCTCATGGCGATCGGCGTCCCCCTCGTCGTCGTAACGATCGCGGCTCTGGTTTTCTTCCAGCGCGGCCGGAAAGAGCAGTTTGATCTCTATTTCGTCCAGGCGCAGGCTGCCGCTGCCGAAGCTGGCGCCAAAACCGATCCACGCGAACTCCGGCAGGCCTGGGGGACCACACTGGCCCACCTCGAACAGGCGGAAAGCTTTCTTGTGACAGAAGAATCGCGCCAGCTCCGCGAACAGGCTCAGGTCGTGTTGGACCGGCTCGATGTGATCGAACGCCTGGATTACAAGCCGGCGATCGTGGGAGGGCTGCCTGAAAAAGCCTCCATCATCCGGTTGGTCGCTGTGGAGGATGACCTGTTCCTGCTCAACAGCACGGATGGGATCGTGCTCCATGCGCTATTTACCAGCGAGGGATATCGGCTCGATCCAACGTTTCAGTGCGGTCCCGGTCCCGTGGGCGGGTTCATCGTTGGCAGCCTGATCGACATCGCGCCAGCCCCAGAAGAGGATGCACTCAATGCCTCGCTACTGGGGATTGACGCCAGCGGAAACCTGCTAAAATGCTTTGTCGGTGAGTCTCCAGTCGCCACACCGCTGCAACCTCCGGACATCAGCTGGGGGGCGCCGCGTGCGATCACGGTCGACGGGAACAACCTCGTGGTGCTGGACCCTCAAACCAGCGCGGCCTGGATGTACCAGGAGATGAATCTCAACGAAGCGCCGCGGCAGTTCTTCGACGAGCAAATCCCCCGAATCCAGGATGCGATTGACCTGGCAGCCTTTCAGGGAGACCTCTACATGCTTCATTCGGATGGCCACCTGACAACCTGCTCGTTCGGCGCCGTGTCAGCATCTCCGACGCGCTGTCAGGAGCAGGCCGTCTTCACCGATCCGCGCGCAGGCCGCCAGAGCGGCCCCTTACTGGAGGACGCGACTTTCTCCGAGATAAAACTTTCGCCACCCCCAGAACCGGCTGTCTACCTGCTCGACCCCAATACGAAATCCATCTACCAATTCAGCGTGCGCCTGACGTACGACCGCCAGTTCCGCCCGCGCAATCCCTTAGCCGAAGCGCCAGTGACCGCCTTCGCAGTCGAAAAGAGCAACCGCATCGCTTTTCTTGCCGTGGAGGACCAGGTCTTCTACGCTGCAATGCCTTGATTTCGGCTGGTGGCAACCGCTGACTCAAGGCCAGCTGGTCGCAGTGGGCCTGGGATTGTCGGTCGCCGGAGGATTGATTTGGGGAGTAGCAGGGATCCTTGACACTGTTTCCGTGATCGAATTCAGCGGCGTCAGGTCTTGAGGGGGAAGGGCGGTTCCCCGGGCCTGGCGACGGGTTTACGGAGGCGCTTCGGTTCGCGCTCCACGAATCGAAATCCCAGCCTCCCGATGTGCACCAGGTCGCCGTGCTCGATTCTTACTCCTTCTTTGGAGATGGGAGTATAGTTGACCCATGTCCCGGCGACCGAGCCTTCGTCCTTGATTCGATACTCGCCAGCCCGAGTCCGCAGCAGGCGGGCGTGGATGGGTTCGACCGAGCCATCATCCAGGACCTGCGTCACCAGGTCCGCCTCCCTCCCGAAGATCTCTTCGTCTCGGGTGATCGACAGAGGGGGC
>CAYQDF010000036.1:0-28063 GCA_964416175.1 uncultured Anaerolineaceae bacterium | reverse complement strand
CAGCGGGCTCTCGCCGAGGGCGGGCAGGGCTGCGACCAGTTCGTCCATGCTGGTGATGTTGTTGTTCACCAGGAAGTCCTGGGTGATCAGCTGCGGCTCGACCAGCAGGTACTTGTCCACCTGGGCCTCGCCGATCAACGCGGCTGCGGTGCGCACGGCCAGGCGCCCGACGTTGTAGGAGTCGGTGGCCACGGTGGCGACCCAGGGGCTGTCCGCCTCGGTCATCATGGCGATGTCCTCGTTGGTGATGTCGACCGAGTAGACCTTGACCTGCTCGGAGAGGCCAGCCTGCTGGATGGCGCGCACTGCGCCCTTGGCGAACTCGTCCCACATGGCGATGACGGCGTTGGCTTCGGGGTGCTCCTTCAGGGCGGCTTCCATACGGGTCTGGGTGTCGGCGGCGGTGTTGTCGGTCACATTGCCGATCTGCGCCACTTCGTTGAGCCCCTGATAGCGCCATTTGACCGACTGCCAGGAGCGGTCGCGCTTGACGAGCGGGGCGAAGCCGCCCACGTTGACGTAGATCACATTGGCGTTGCCGGCGTGGTCGGCGGCCAGGGTCTTGGAGAGGGTGAAGCCGATCTGCATGTCATCCTGCTCGATCTCGGGCACGGCGGGGTTCTCGATCACCAGGTCGAAGGTGACCACCTTGATGCCCCTGGCCAGGGCTTCTTCGATGGCGGGCTGGAGGGTGTCGGTGCGGCCATGGTCGACGATGATGGCGTCCACCTGCTGCTGGATGGCGGTCTCGATCATGGTGACCATCTTGGCCTGGTCGCCGCGGGCGTTGGACTCGATCAGTTCGACGCCCAGTTCATCGGCCATGGACTGTGCGCCAGCCAGGTAGCGCTCCATGAAGCCGCCTTCCCCGACCTCCCGCACCAGAGCCACGCGCGGCTTCTTGGCTGGATCGGCAAAGGCTGCCGGCAGGGGGCACCCGCCGGCTGGCGGTTGGACGGCCTCCTCGGTGGCTGGCGTTTCGGTTTCCGCCTCTGTCGCTTGGGGTTCGGCCTCTTCCAGCGTGGTTGCAGGTCCAGGCTCTTCACCGCCTGGCGTGCTCGGGGCTTCGGTTTGTACGGGGGGTGTGGGGGTGGGCTGGCAGGCGCTCAAGAGAATGGCTGCCAGTAAAATCAGGCTGAAGGCTGCGAAGAAACTTCTTTTGTACATCTTGATTTCCTTTCCTTCTCACTTGGAAGGCGATTGATGTGCGACTAAACAGGCTTGTTGTTGAAATCAAGCGCGCGTGTGTTCTCGAATTCTCCTCCTCCTCCTTTCTCGCTTGAGAGATGGACGGCAAAGCCAGTGACCCACTTCAAGACTGAACAATTGTAAACACTATGAACAATTATTCATGACTAATATAACAAAAAAAGAGCGTGGCGTCAATATGCAATTGTCGGAGAGTTGAACCGCGCCTGGAGTTCCTGCCGCTATGGCTCCCCGGCCCAGCGTGGTATTCGCTCCGGAAAGTCGCGGTCGCCCAGCTCCTCACAGAGATCTCGGAGCCTTTCCCGTGCGCCGCGCCATTCGAGGTCGGTCAGGCTGTGCTCCAGCGGGACGTCGCGGCGCAGGGTCGCCAGGCGGCGGTAAAGGAAGGCCGCCTCCCGGCGGCTCTGGAGGTTCTCGGCGAGCTGGAGGGCGCGGCCGGCCGGCAGCCCCCACTGCCGGGGATCCGCGGGGATGGCTTCGAGATGTCCGTACCGGGAGAGCACCGCGGAGGCGGATTTGCTTCCCCAGCCCGGGATGCCCGGGATGCCGTCGGCCGAATCGCCGACCAGCGCCAGCCAGTCCGGGATCGAGGCCGGCGGGACGCCGTACTTCTCGATCACCGCGGCTTCGTCATATACGATGTCCCGGCGGCGGTCCCAGCACACCACGCGGCGCCCCGCGACGAGCTGGGCCAGGTCTTTGTCGGGGGAGCAGATGACGACCTGGTCGACGGCGGGATCCGGCGCAAACCGGGCCGCGGCTGAGGCGAGGGCGTCGTCCGCCTCGAACTCGACCATCGGCCAGACGACCAGCCCCAATGCGCTTGCGGCCTCTTCGGCGAGCGGGAACTGGTCCAGCAGGTCCGGGTCGACGCCTTCGCCGGTCTTGTACCCGGGGAACAGGTCGTTGCGGAAGGACTCTATGACGTGATCGAAAGCGCAGGCGAGGTGGGTTGCTCCCGATCCGGTGATGAGGGCGAGCAGGCTCCTGAGCAGGCCCCGCGTTGCCCCGACCTCCCGGCCCTGGGGCGACTTCTTCGGGGGCGCGCCGTAGAAGCTGCGGAAGAGTTCATAGGTGCCGTCGACCAGATGGATTTTCATTGCCGCTGGCGCCTAGCCGCCGGCCATCGCGCCCACCACCCGCAGGGGTTCCTTGCCCGAGGCGACCGCCTCGGGCAAGGGGGCGTCTGGCGGCTCGAGGGACAGGTCCTCCCCGCAGGCGAAGTACCGGATGAAAGGCCGGCGCTGCTGCGTGACGTGGTCGCGGATCGTGCCGCGCAGCATGGGGTAGCGGGCCTCCAATGCATCCAGGACCGAGCTCAGAGTCGCGGGGCTGTTCACCTGGAGTTCGATCTCTCTTCCGGCGTGGGCCAGCGTCCGCAGGTGATGCGGGAGCACGACCCGGATCATGGCAGGGTCTGGACCTCCACGGACAGCACGGCGGGGAGGTCCCGGACGATGGGCGTCCAGCTGTCGCCGGAGTCGGCGGAGGCGTACACCTGGCCGCCGGTGGTGCCGAAGTACACGCCGCAGGGATCGAGCGAGTCGACCGCCATGGCGCTGCGCAGCACGTTGACGTAGCAGTCCTTCTGCGGCAGCCCTTTGGTCAGCGGCTCCCACTCGTCCCCGCCCGTCCGGCTGCGGTAGACGCGCAGCTTTCCCTCGGGCGGGAAGTGCTCCGAGTCGCTCTTGATGGGCACGACGTAGACGGTGTCCGGCTCGTGCGCGTGGACGGCGATGGGGAATCCGAAGTCGGTCGGCAGGTTCCCGCTGATCTCATGCCAGGACTCGCCGGCGTCATCGGTGCGCATGACATCCCAGTGCTTCTGCATGAAGAGCACGCCCGGGCGCGCGGGATGCATGGCGAGGTTGTGGACGCAGTGGCCGATCTCGGCGTCGGGGTCGGGGAGCTCGTACCGGGAGAGCAGGCCGCGGTTGATCGCCCGCCAGGTCTGCCCGCCGTCATCGGAGCGGAAGGCGCCCGCGGCCGAGATGGCGGCGAAGATCCGGTTCGGATCGGTCGGGTCCTGGAGGATGGTGTGCAGGCACATCCCGCCGGCGCCCGGCTGCCAGAGATCCCCCCGGACGCGCCGCAGCCCGGGGAGTTCCTGCCAGGTCGCTCCGCCATTGCTGGAGCGGAATAAAGCGGCGTCTTCGGCGCCGGCATAGACCACGTCCGGGTCGGTCAGGGAGGGTTCGAGGTACCAGACTCGCTTGAACTCCCAGGGGCGCTGCGTGCCGTCGTACCACTGATGCGTGCCGACCTCGCCCGCATAAACGAACTTGTTGCTTTCCCCTTGCGGCATGCCCTCGGGAGTCTTTTCCAGCCCGCCGCCGGGCGTTTCCCACGTCTTACCGCCGTCGTTCGAGCGCTGGATCACCTGGCCGAACCAGCCGCTGGTCTGGGAGGCGTACAGCCGGTCCGGGTCGACGGGCGAGCCCTTGAGGTGGTAGATCTCCCAGCCGGCAAAGTGCGGGCCGCTCACCTCCCACTTCTCGCGCCGGGCGTCCGCGGCCAGGATGAACGCGCCCTTGCGCGTGCCAACCAATACTCTTATTCCGCTCATGCTATATCATCTCCTCGTATGCTTTCTGCAACTGCGCAATATCCAGTTTCTTCATCGGCAGAAACGCCTGCGTCAATCGATCGAGCTGCTCTCTGGTGGCCCCGCTCATCATCGCGTCCATCGCAGTGGGAACGATCTGCCAGGAGAGGCCGTATTGGTCTTTGAGCCAGCCGCACTGCTCTGCTTCGGGCACCGCGGAAAGTCTCTCCCAATAATAATCGATCTCCTCCTGGTTCTCGCAATGTACGATGAATGAGACGGCTTCGTTGAAGGAGAAGTTGTGCGGGTGTGCGCTGTCCGCTGCAGCAAACCACTGACCTTCCAGCATGAAATCGGCGAACATGATCGTTCCGGGTCGATCTGGTTCCTGACCCTCTCCGTAACGAAACACAACGCCGGGTTTTGTGTCCTTAAACACGGAGCGGTAGAAATTCATGGCTTCCTCCGCTTTTCCGCACACATCGCCGACGAACAGAAAATGCGGGACGATGAAAGGGCGTTCCTCGCCGGCGGGATCAGACAAAATGAGCTGCCAGGAGAGACCGTATCTGTCCGCGACCCAGCCGAAATGTTCGCTGAAGGGATATCGATCGAGAGGCATGAGCACCATCCCTCCATCGGATAATTTCGCCCACAGCGCGTCGAGGTTCTTGCGCGCGTTCTCATCCCGCGAGAGGTCGAAGTTTACGATGAAAGACACGGCTGGGTTGAACTTGAAGAGGGGTCCGGCGCTCATGGCCATGAACGGCTGGCCGGAAAGCTCGAACGAAACGATGTCCGTATCGCCCGAGGGGGTATCGTGCAGGGTGGTGAGGTGCGTGATCTTTGAGCCGTTCCCGAAGGCGGAGACGTAAAACTCGGCCGCCTCCCTGGATTCTTTATCAAACCACAAATGGGGTGTGATTTTGTGTTTCAGCATGTCCATTTTTGTTTCTCCTTATTTAAATTAAGTGGAAACAACCGTTTGCCGCCGCCCAGCACGAGGGGATAGACGTGCAGGCTGAACTCATCCACCGGGTCGTTTTCCACAGCTCCTATTTATGCCTCATGAATTTACTGTCCCATCGGGCTTATCAGTTGAAAGTAGTTGCCATCCGGGTCAGCCAGAGTCGCGATCCACCCGCCTCCCATTTCATAGGGCGCGCGTATGACCACAGCGCCAAGCGCTTTGATCCGCTCGAATTCCTCTTTGACCTGGGGTGTTTCAAAATTCAGCATCACCCGTCCGGGGTCCTTGGTCTTGCCCCCCATTTCGGAATGTTCCAGAACGGACAGATAAGCGCTTCCCATCTGCCAGCCATAGAAGCCATTCTCAATATCGACCATGTCCGCCGGCTTTCCCAGGATCTTTTCATAGAAGGTCGCCAGCGCCTTGAGTTGTTTTGTTCCTATCATGACAGAATTCAGATTCAACATATCGCACATCTCCTTTCTGGTTGTTGGTCCACTCGACCTCGCGGCAGTCCTGCGGGTTGTCGGAGAACCCTCGCAGCGTAACGCCTGGCTTCTACTGCGCAGATCCCCCGTTCGCCGGCGGGATGTTGTGGTTGACGCGGAAGAGGTTGGTCGGGTCGTAGCGCGCCTTGACCGCCGCCAGCCGGTCCCAGGTAGCCCCGGGGTAAGCGTCGCGGACCCGGGCCGGGCCTTCGTCGCCCAGGAAGTTGACGTAGGCGCTGGCGTCTCCCTTTCCGAGCGCCGCCGCGAAGTCGGAGACCCAGGCCTGCCGGGCAACCCGGTCCTCGGGGCCATCATAAAAGGCGGCCAGGTTCACCATGATCCGCCGGCCCCGGTGGGGGTAGGCAGTGGCTTCGGCGGGCACGCGGGCCACCGCTCCGCCGAGGACGCGCAGCTGGGCGACGCGCACCGGGGCGTCGCAAGCCCGGAGGTGCTCGACGATCGTTGCGGCCGCGCCGCGGTCGATCGCGTCGGCGAACATCGTCCGGGCGACCGCCGTCGGGTGGTAGCCCTCCTCTTCGGGCAGGTACATCTCCGGATAGGACATCGGCCGCAGCATGTCGGCGATCGGCGCGGCGAGCGCCCGCAACGGCGCGACGGCGCGCTCTCCGGCCTCGACATCCCCGACGCAGGCGACCAGGGCCATGAGGATGAGCCGGCCGTGGTGCTCGGCGGGGAGGAAAGGCATCGGCGGGGCGGGCATGACGTTGGCGATCGTCGTGAGCGCTTCCGGCGCGGCCTCCGCCTCGGCGACAAAGCCGGCGATGACTTCGGGCGTCGCCGGCAGGATGAGCATCCCGCCCAGGATCGGGTCCACCGCGTGCAGCCGGAACTGGAAGCGGGTCGCCACGCCGAAATTTCCGCCGCCGCCGCGGAGCGCCCAGAACAGGTCCGGGTGCGTCTCGGCGTCGGCGCGGCGCAGCTGGCCGTCGGCGGTAACTATCTCTGCTGCGAGCAGGTCGTCGATCGTCAGGCCGTACTGGCGGGCGAGGAAACCGATCCCGCCGCCCAGCGTGATCCCGCCGATCCCCACCGAGCCAGTGTCGCCGAACCCGGTGGCGAGGCCGTGCGCCCCGGCTGCGGTCGTGTACTCGCCAGCCGTCAGCCCGGTCTCGGCCCACGCGGTGCGGTTTTCGAGGTCGATGTCCAGCGCCCGCATCTCCTTCAGGTCGAGCACGATGCCTCCCTCGGAGAGGCTGTGGCCGGCGAAGCTGTGGCCGCCGCTCCGGACGGCGAGCTCCAGCCCGGCCTGGCGCGCCAGCGAGACCACGCGGGCGACCTCGTCCGCGTTCCTGGGGCGGGCGACGGCTGCCGGACGGCGGTCGATCCCGCCGTAGAAGACGGTGCGCGCCGCGTCATACCCGGGGTCTTCCGGCGTGATCGCCCGGCCGTCGAGGGCGGCGCGCAGCTGTGAAGTAATTTCCTTGAGTTCAAACGCCATTTCAATTCTCCTGTTCTTTTCACCTTTTTGGCCCAGACTGAAGTCTACGAGCGGCCTGGAACCTGCCCGAAATTCCTTCGGCAGGGTTGGAAACCTGCCTTACGTAGAGCGGCTTTCCATAGCCTTGGGATATGTCTGAGCGGAACACAGTCAAAGTCCCGAGCTTGCGAGGGAACAGTCACGGCGGCCTTCAGCGGCGAGAGCGCGGCTGGCCGGTCCGGCTCCGGTCACCCGGCGAACCGCCGGGCGGCGCGGGCGCGCGCCCGGGCTGCCTCGACGGCGCGGTCCCGCGGCGGTGCGTTCGTCTCGAGCGAGGCGAGCAGATCTTTAGATGCCGCGGCGATCGCGTCGACGGCAGCGTTGAAGGCGGCCGCGTTGGCCCTGGAAGGCGCGTTGAAGCCGCTGATCTTCCGCACGTACTGCAGCGCCGCCGAGCTAATCTCCTCGTCAGTCACAGGCGGGTCGAAGTTGAACAGCGTCTTGATGTTCCTGCACATAAGCACCTGTCTCTATCTTTTTTTCTCACTCTTCAGCGGCGGCAACCGACAGCCCGTGATCTGTCAGGGCGGGGGCGCTCAACTTTGTCAATCCGCCGCAGCCAGTCCGGCCTGGGCTTTGCCGGGCTGCTGGTTGAAGAAGAGCCACAGGCCCGGGACCGCCATCAGGGCGCTGCTCAGGACGAGCAGGATTTCGACCGTGATCACGTCGGCGATCGGCCCGAAGAGCAGCATTCCCACCGGCAGGATCGTGTTCATGATCAGCTGCATCACCCCGAACACCCTCCCCTGCATGTCCGGATCGACCATTTCCTGCAGCAGCGTGGTGGTGGGGACATTGAACATCGGCATGGGGATGCCGGACAGAAACATGATCGCCAGGTACAGGCCGAAAAACCTGGATAATCCCAGCCCCACGAACAGGACCGCCCACAGGATGCAGCTCAACCCGATGGTGCGGAAATGGTTCTTAAAGCCTCCCCAGGCGGTCATGAGGACCCCGCCCAGGATCGAGCCGGCGAAGAAGGTCACCTCGTTGGCGGTCAGCCGCCAGACCTCCTCTCCGAAGGAGCGCGTTACCAGCAGGGGGGTCAGGAAGATCACGGGGGTCGCCAGGAAGAAGACGAACGCGAAGAAGGCGAAGAGCGTCTTGATCGTCCGGTTCCGCCCGATGTAGACCAGGCCGGCCTTCAGATCGTCCAGGTAGCCCGTTTTTTGATCGGCTGCAGCTTTCTGGTGGGGGGGCACCTGCAGGATCAGCAGCAGGCCCACCGCGAGGGCGGCGGTGATCACGTCAATAAAGAATATGGACTCCAGCCGGGAGAACGCCAGCAAGGCCCCGCTGGCGACCGGCGCCGCGATCATGATGAAGGGCTGGAGGGTGCCGTTGAGGCTGTTGACCCGGATCAACCTGTCCGCCGGCACGATCTGCGGCAGGAGCGCGCCGACCGCCGGGGCCTGGATGCCCGCTCCGACCGACCGAATGCCGGAGACCAGGAAGATCAGCCAGAGCTCCCGATAGCCCAGCAGGAAGAACCCGGCCAGGACCAGGGTGCTCACAGCCGTGAGGAGGTCAGCGGCAATGATCAGGCGCTTGCGGGGATACCGGTCGGCCCACACCCCGGCGAAGAGCGAGATGAGGATCTGCGGCAGGAAGGCAGCCAGGGTGGAGATGGTCAGGACGGCGCCTGATCGGGTGGTCAGGGTGACGTACCAGATGATCGCGTATTGGACCAGCATGGACCCGAACAGCGAGAGGCTCTGGCTGGACAGGAACAGGGCGGTCTTTTTCTTCCAGTTTGCGTGTTTCCCGCCCTCTTCCAGCGAAATACCCGTAGTTTCATCCATGGTGCTTTTCTCTCGATCCCTATCCGGCTGGTCGGCAGCGCGGGGGTTGACCAAACCAGACTAATCAGGTATAATTAGTACAAATATTCTATAATTATACCGGGGTCGGTATTGAAAGTCAAGTAATATTTTCAAATTTTAAGGTTAGAGATAATAAAGTTGAAGTTCTGGCGGTGTTCCTGTATAATTTGAGCGATGAACAGCCGGAGCTACAATCAGTTCTGCGCCTTGGCCTTCGCCCTCGACGTCGTGGGGGAGCGCTGGACCCTGCTCATCCTGCGGGAGCTGCTCGCCGGTCCCCGGCGGTTCAAGGACCTGGTTGATGGGCTTCCAGGGATCAGCAGCAACCTGCTCTCCGAGCGGCTCAAGGGGATGGAGCAGGAGGGCATCCTCTGCCGCCGCGTCCTCCCTCCACCGGCCGGCTCGACCGTGTACGAACTGACGTCGCTGGGGCGGGCTTTAGAGACGGCTGTGCTGGAACTGGGAAAATGGGGCAGCCGGTTTCTGCCGCCCTCGCTGGAAGGCGTCGCCCTGCCAAGCCTGGGGGCCATCGTGCTGGCGATCAAGGCTTTCTTTCATCCGGAGCAGGCGCAGAGGGTGCAGGAGACCTACGAGCTCCACCTCGGGAACGAGGTCTTGCAGGTGCAGGCCAGAGATGGAGAGCTGCATGTCCAGCAGGGCCAGTTCTCGAAGGCTGACGCGGTGTTTGCTGCCGATATGGGATCTTTCGTGGGGCTGTTCGCCGGGCAAATCGAGCCGGAGGAGGCGGTCGCCAGGGGACTCATCCAGATCGAGGGGGACCCGGGCGCCTTGGGCCGGTTCTTGAAGATAACCGGGGTGCCGGTGAAAAAGGATCCGATCGAGGCGTCTGCCGGCGTGCTCGCCGGTGGTGGAAAGCCGCAGGGGTGAGTGAGGCCGGGTTCCGATCCCCGGCGGTTTTATAGAAATCCTTCTATAGTTTTATAACAACCTCGCCGGCTGCGTCCTTGCTTACCGCGGGCCCGCAGCTGTATCCGTCTTTCCTGCCACCTCGTAATTGATCGAGGTCAGGCGGCGGAGAAACTGCAGGATGAAGACGAGCTGCTCGTCGGTGTAGTCCGAAAGGAGCAGATCCATGACCTTCGTATGAGAAGCGTACAGCTCAGCAGCGGTCTTCGGGTTGTCCTGCGGACCTGGATGGATGATGACTCGCCTCCGATCGTGCGGATCGTGTTCCCGGCGAGCCCAGCCGGCACTTTCTAGCCGATCGACGATGCCGGTGATGGCGCCGCTGGTGAGCCCCGTCGCCTTTGCGAGCTGTCCCGCCGTCATGGGGCCATTTCGAACCAGCAACTCAGCGCACATGATCCTGGTCACAGGAGCGACGGGTAATGTTGGCAGGCATCTGGTAAGGGGAATATCGAAATATCCCCCCAGCCGGAATACTGCGCGGCAAAAAGCCTATCGCGATTGAACAGCGGGGAGGGACTGGCTGAGGGGGAAGAAATATGCGCGGTCGCCCCGCAATTTCACCCCGATCTGCAGCCGGGCGCGCGCCAGCCGGCTTTTGATTGTCCCCACCGGCACCTGCAGCGCCTCGGCGGCTTCTGCATAGTCCATTTCGTAAAGATCCACCAGGACGAGGGCGCTGCGGTAAACGGCGGGCAGCTCCCCCAGCAGCCGGTGCAGGCGCCTTGCGTCCTCGTTCTGCTCCACAGCCGCCTCCACCGAGGCGGAGGGGTCGGCAGACCAGGCGGGGGATTCGAACTCCTCGCCGTACTCGTCTTCGGGGCACAGGGGGAGATCGGAATGGTTCCTGGACCGGCGCAGCAGGTCGTACGCGGCGTTGGTCACGATCTTGAGCAGCCAGGCCCGGAACGAACCGCCGCGAAACCGGCGGATGTTCAGGAACGCCTTAATGAGGCCCTCCTGGGTGGTGTCCTCCGCGGAGACGGCGTCGCCCAGTAAGGCGTACGCCTGGTGGTACGCCAGGTCCTGGTAGCGCAGGACCAGCTGGTTGAAGGCGTCCAGGGAGCCCTGGGAGGCCTTTCGAATCAGCGCTTCTTCCGCCTCCGGATCGGAGGGATAATAACGGTCCATCTCATCACCCATGGGGGATTTCACCTTTGGTGGGGCAGGCGTTATGGCACGTAGGGCGGCAGATCAAGCACCTTGAACGCGCCGTCTTCCATCTGCCGCACGGTGAAGATAAACTCGGTCTGGGGCGCGCCGGCCGCCTCGCCGCAGCACGGCCCCCGGGAGAAGGCGCTCCCGTCCGGGGCCAGCAAGGTGACCGTGAAACGGAATTCCTGGAGGCCGTTTTCTCCCACGACAGTCTCGGTCGCGAGCACCTCGCGCAGGCGCAGGCACTGGTAGCCGTTCACCTGGCAGGCGCTGCGCAGCAGGGCGGCGTGGTCATCGGGGTCGATATTGGGGTTGATCTCGACCAGCGTCGCGTAGCTGCCGCCGTACAGGTCGGCTGCCCATTCATAGCTGCTGAGGTCGGTCCGTCCCCCGGACAGCCTGTCCAGAAAACCCTGCAGCACGAGGGCCGCCTCTGCGAGCGGATCGGGCGGGGCGCCGCCGGCTGGGGGCAGCCAGGCGTCCTGCGCGCCTGGCGCGCGCACCGCGCCGGATTCCAGGTCGATCACCCAGGTGGAGGCCTGCGCTTCCTCGAGGGGTTCGCAGAAACCTTCGGTGATGGTGAAAGCCAGCTCTTTCCCGTCCGGCGACCAGGCATACCCGCCGACCAGGTAATCGATTCCCGGGCGCCATTCGTAGGGGAGGGTGCGCGCCTCGCCGCGCTCCAGGTCGTACACCAGAAATCCCTCCGCCGTGCGGTAAGCCAGCCGGGCGGCGTCCGGCGAGATCGTGATCACGTCCAGGCCAAGGCCGGTCAGCGGGACCTGGCTGAGGCTGCCGTCCCGAAGGTCGACCCGGCGCAGGTCCGTCACGAATGGGGTCCCGCAGCCATCCGCAGCGCCGCTGTGGACAAAGTAAAGGCAGCGCCCGTCCGCCGACCAGTGGATCTCGGAGAGGAAGCTGTCGCCCAGCCCGGTCTCGGACCACTCCTCGTAGGGCGTCCATCGCTGAGAGCCGTCGACCCGGAACACGGTCAACCGGGCGTAGTCCATGCTGTACCCCAGGGCTTCGACCAGGGAGGCCGGGTCGGAAGGGGACCCCAGCAGCGCCTCAGCCTTCCATAACCCGTCGGGCGAAGTGGAGATCAGCACCCTGTCGGCCAACAGCTTCGGCGTGGGGATTGGAACAGCCGGAGAAGGGGAGGGCGATTCCTGGGGGCCGGCTGATGGCGCCGGGGCGGTGTCCAATGGTTCGCGGGCAGCCGCGCCTTCCGGGGAGGGCGATGAGACGGGGGTCTGCACGGCGTCCGGCGCGCTGGCGGCGGGCTCGAAAGATGAGATGGCGGGCGTCGCCGCGCAGGCGGGGAGGCTGAGCACGGATAACAGGCCGAAGAGATGCCAGTAGCGGATGGGTGGGCGTTTCACGGCGGCTTCCTCCTGAGGTTCGTTTGATGCCCATAATTCTAGGCAGTTAACGTGTCAGCAGAACCCCTTTGGAATGTCACTCGTGTGTCGCTTTTGTGTCATTCGGCCTGGATCGAGGCCATCAAGAGCCAAGAAGGGCAGGTATAAGACCTGGAGGAAATCTTAGAACGAGGATTCTGAGATGGAAAGCTGAAGGTCGTTGCGCATAGCCAGTAAGGGCAGCTGCTGTCTGCCAGATAGATTCGGGCTGGCGCGCAATATTTAAGAAATTTCAAGGCCGCCTCAAGGCAAAGGGGGCAAGCGCGCGCCATTGGAGTAGGCGGGGTGGTAGTAGGGCCCGGGCTCCGTGAGCGGGGCGTAGTTCCCGTTCCGGGTGTCGTACCGCCAGATCTGGTTCTGCCCGTCTTCGAGAGCCGCCAGGACCACGATGAAGCGACCGTCTGGCGACCAGGAGGGGGAGAAGGTCGGCATCCCGCCCAGGTTCAGGCGCTGTTCTTCGCCCCCCGCAGCGGGGATCAGGAACAGGTCCTGGCTGTCGCTCAGGTTGAGGGCCCCATCGCCGTTCACATCGAGGCGCACGCTCGAAAACGCGATCCACTCCCCGTCCGGCGACCAGGCGTAGTTAAAATCGTCGAAGTCGGGCGTGCCGGTCAGGTTCTGCTCTGCCCCCGTGGCGAGGTCCAGGGTGTAGACGTCGAGCTCATCGTTGACGGTGATCCTGCCGTCGCGGGTCGTATCCCTGGTAGCCCGGCCAAACACGATCCGGGTCCCATCCGGTGACCAGGCGGGGCGGGAATCGGCGCCGCTGTCGGTCAGCTGCTCCAGGGCGCCGGTCTCGACGTCGAGCAACCAGATGTTGATCCCCGCCTCCGGTTCGAAAGTCCTCCCCTCGAAAATGATGCGCGTGTCCCCCGGCAGGGGCGACCAGTTCGGGAAGTGGGCCTGCCCCTCGAAAGCGGTGAGCTGCCGCTCCGTGCCCCGGCGAAGATCGTAGGCGTAGAGCTCCCATCCACCCTGGCTGCGGAAAGAGGCGTAGACGAGCTGCCAGTTGTCCGGAGAGAAAGAGGGGGCTTCATCGATCACCCCATTGTGCGTGATCTGCTCCCGGACGCCGGTCGCCGGGTCCATGACGAAGATCTCGCGCCCGGTCCCATCTCCGACCCCGAAGGCGATCCAGCCCGTATAAGGAGAGGGCTGCAGGGTGGGGATGGGCGTCGGGCTCTGCGCGGCGCCGGCCCGCGGAGGCGTGGGGGAAAGGGTGGGCCGGCGGACGAGTCCCGGGGTCGAGGTGGGCGAGGGGGGCGTGATGAAGGCGAGGATGGCGGAGTCCGCCGGCGGGGCTGCGAAGATGTAAGCGGCCAGGCCGGGATTTTGCCGGATCGCCGCGGCGACCGCCGCCCGGCGGGCCGGGTCCTGCTCCCAAACCGCCTGCAGGTCCGCGAAGGCGCGGTCGTACGCCTCGAGCTCGATCAGCGCCAGCGCCCGGTCGAAGCGCACGGCATAATTCGGGTGCCCGCGCGCGACGCTCTCCTCCCACGCGCTGTCGTAAAGACTGACCGCGGTTGGCCCGTTCTCGTTTTCGCCGGCTTCCTTCCGCCCCTTGAGCCAGAACTCGATCTCGGTTTTCAGGCTGGGCGCGCCAGCCGCGCCGATCTGTCCCAGGACCGTCCTCATTGCCCCCAGGATTTCATCCCCGGCCGGGGAGTTCTCGCTGCCCTGGTAGACCGCTTCGATCACGGCGACGAGCTCCGCGGCGACGTTCTGCGGGCTGGAGAGCCCGGTGAACAGGGAGAGTTTTTCTTCGTGCGAGAGGCCGGCGTAGAGATCGAGCGCCTGGTCCCTGGAGCGATCGTCCAGTTCCAGCAGGCGGGCCAGGCTGGTGAGCTTTACGTCGGGGCTGTGGCTCGTCTGGAACTGCTCGGCGAAGGTGAGCGCAGGCTGGATCTGCTGCCGGTAGAGGGCGTAGCCCGCCACGATGGAGGCCAGGACGGCGAGGAAGGAGGCCAGGATGGCCACCTGGCGCGTGCGGGATCGGGGCAGGCTTCTCTGCACCCAGGCCCGGTCAAACACTGTGCGGTAAATGCGGTTGCGGACTTCCAGCGCTCCCTGCGCCGAGGGGCGCACCAGCCCGGTGAGCTTGAGCTCGGTCTTGGCCGGCGCGCGTTCTTCGTCCGGGACGGCCTTCCCGCGCAGGATCTGGTGGTAAATGTGGAGCATCCTGGCCCGGTGGGGGCTGCCCGCGATGCGGTCCTGGATGGCGCGCAGGTTGCTCTCCTTGCGGGCTTCCTCTGTGAAGAACAAACGGTGGACGGCCTGGGCCACGCTTTCCTGGGTGCGGGGAGTCTCGGCGGACTGGACGAGTTCGGCGCACAATTTCTGCGTCAGGTAGGGCTGCCCGCTCGTCCAGTCCAGCACCCACTCGACGATCTCTCGCCCCTGGCCCGGGTAGATGGATTCGAAAACATCCTGGAACGGGCGCAGTTCGGGGAGGGTGAAATCGCTCAGGTGGACCTGTGCGCCGATGTTGTATGGGGTGCGGTTGCGGTCGCGGATGAGGTCCGCCGGGCGCGCCACTCCCAGCAGGATAAAGGTCAGGCGCTGGAATTCCGGCTGGCTGGCGCGGGCGTTGTACGCGGCCCGGATGGCGGCGAAGAAGTCGTCGGTGAAGGCCATCCCCAGAGCCGAATCGATCTCGTCCACGAAGATGGCGATAGGGGCGGGGATTTCCGCCAGCACCACGTCCCGCAGGAAGTTGCTGAAGAGCTGCACCGCGTTGCGGGCCGCGTGCGCCTCCCACCAGGCGCTTACCTCCTCGTGCAGCCCCAGCTGCACGGCGAGCTCATCGAGGAAGCCAAAGAACCAGGCCTCCGGCGTGGAGATGCCTCCCCCCAGGGTGCTGACGTCCAGGATGGCGGTGCGGACCCCGGCCTCCCTCAGGCGGTTGGCCGTGCGGACCATGAGCGAGGACTTCCCCATCTGGCGGGCCGCCAGGACGTTGCAGTACTCCCCCGCCAGGGTCAGCCGGTACAGCTCCTCGTCGGCGGGGCGGACGATGTAGGAAGAGGCCTCGCTCCAGAGCGTGCCCCCTGCCACGAAGAATTCCTGCAGGGATGATTGCCGGTTCATTCCCCTTGCCGCCTGAAGAACTGCTCGTACAGGCCGCAGCGCGGCTTCCACTGCCCCTTCTCTTGCCGGATCAGGCCCACCGCCGATAAACGCTCCAACAGGGATTCGTCCGGAGCTTTTTGCTCCCGGATGCTCCTCCGGGGGCTTCTCCGGAGCACATCCTGGAGCGCGGCCAGGAGGGCGGGGTTTTTCTTCAGGCTGTGCTGGTAGAAGAGCAGGTGCTTCCCGAACGGGCCCTCGGGGGAACTGGCGACGGCGGAGAGGGCTGCCAGGGATAAGCCCTCGCTGACCAGCGTGTAGAAAGCCTGGCGCACCAGGTAGGGATGCCCGCCCACCAGGGCCATGAGGGCGGGGATTTCATCGGGCCTGAGCGGGCTCCCGTGGCGCTGATTCAGGTCGGCCACCTGTTCCGGGGTGAAATCCTTGAGCTCGATGTTGAGCCCCACGTTGAAAGGGGAGAGGTTCACATCGTCGATCAACAAGTATGGGTGGGTGGAGATCACCATGACCAGGTTGAGCCTGCGCCAGATCGCGTCGAACGCCCGGCGCGAGTCCCAGGCGCGCAGCAGGGCAAAGAAGTGCTTTTTAAACCCGGCGTCGAAGAGCACGTCGGCTTCGTCTATAGCCAGCAGGACCTTCTGGTCGGACCGCTGGAGCACTTCGCGCTGCAGAAAGCGGTTGAAGGTCTGGGCCGGGTTGCGGACCGCCTGCCAGTAGCCTTCCACCACGTCCCAATCCAGGTCGAGCTGCTCGGCGATGGCCTCGGACAGGAAGCGCAGGAAGCTGGTCAGGTCGGTCCGGCTGGGTTCGTCCGCCAGGTGAAAGTCCAGGTAGATGACCCTGTCCTGTTCGAGGCGGGAGGCGTGGAGGGCGTGCATCAGGAGCGAGGTCTTTCCGGTCTGCCGGCTGGCCTGGATGGTCGTGGTGGTGCCCTGCCCGGCGAGCTGGTGGCGGAGCTGGCTGTCGGCGGTGCGTTCGACGTAGAAGGGGGATTCCGGCCGCATCGCTCCTGCTGGAGATTCCAGCGCAGCCCAGGAGTCGGAGCGGACCTGGGGCCGCGGGATGGGGCCGGAGAGCGGCTCGGTGGTTGAGAACTCTTCCAGGAGCTCCAGCTCGTATTCGTAGCGGGCCAGCGCGGGCAATTCCCGGAAGCTGGGGTTTTTCGTCGCCCACAGGAGCCGGTCCACTTCGACCTCGCTGAGGCGCAAAGCCTTCCCCAGGGCCACGATCTGATACCAGTGCCGGGGGTGGGCGACCTCTCCCTTGACCCACCGGTAGAGGGTCTTGCGCGAGAGGTTGGCCAGGGTTGCCAGCTGCTCCACAGGGAGGTTGCGGCGCTTGATGAAGAACCGGACCTGCTCGGCAAAAGAGTCGTCCATTGCCTTTATCTTATTGCATCGCCGTCAAATTGAACAGCCCCACCGGTCGAGTGACACGGGAATGACACACCAGCGGCACAGGTTCGGGGTGTTGGAACCTGCTTGAAGTGCGTATCCTGCGCGCATCACGCTCCAATCAGCGCGGTTGCTGAAAATTCAAAAAATAGAAAGGAGACTTTCGATGAACACCCAAAAGTTTCTCACCACCGGCCTGCTCCTCGCCATGACCGTCCTGATCGCCCTGGGCGGGGCCTGGGATCCCGCGGCCGCCAGGTCCGGGGTCTTTCCCCTCGAGGCGGGCGAGACCATCGAGCTGGGACGGCAGGGCCTGCACGCCACCAACATCCCCGTCGGCGTTTCCCACGTGTACCTGGATATGGTCGGCGGGCGGCTCCCGGCGCGCTTCAACCAGGGGGTGGGCCTCAAGTACCGCCTCCCGGCGATGGAGGTGCGCTTCCTGAACCAGAAGGGCGGCCCGGTCGAGGAGATCAGCGCGCTCGTCTATGTGTTCTTCAACATCACCGGCGCCGACCGGGCGCTCTGGTCAAAGGGCGGCAGACAGGCGATCGCCATCTGGTACGCCAGCGAAGAGACCGGCAGATGGGAGGTGTGCCCCACCTTCTTCGTCGAGGAGAGCCGCGACAACGGGACGTTCGACCGCCTGGCCTGCCTGGCGCCGGTCAGCGGCTACTACGTCCTCGGGCGCAGCGAGAGGGCTGGACAGCTCGCCGATCCCCCAGCCAAGGAGGAATGAGGCGCGGATTCCGCCGAAAGGGGTTCATCCGCAATCAACGCCGGGAAACCCGGGCCGGAAACACTGGAGGGGCTGCCCCGTTCTTCTGAGACAGCCCCTCCGCCTTATATCATTAAAACCTTCCCCGGATCCCGGTAGAGGGCCTCCATCTCGCCAGATTCCATAGCGGCAGCGATGGCCGGGAGGCCTTCCGTATACTGCGCCAGCTTCTGCCCCCCGAACAGGCGGAAGAGCAGCACGGGCAGGGTGAAATGGGCTTCGATGCGGGCCTGCGGGTAGTGGCGGCTGGCGATGAGCTGCTGGATGTACGCGGCGTGGCTTTCCAGGAGGGTCATGAGGGGCCGGGTCTCGTTCAGCGCCTGCACCAGCTGCCCGAGGTCGATCTGCTCGGGCGAGACAAGGTTGGGCGCGGCGACCCGGCGCCAGCTCGCCTCGACCTGGTGAAAGATCTCCGGGTGGTTGCGGTGCTGCCCGCGGTGCACCAGCTCGTGCGCCAGCACCACACGCAGCCCGTCCAGGTTGCTGTCGTCCACGTTCTCGCGGATCACCAGCAGCTCGCCGGCCCCGGGCTGATAAGCGGCCAGTATGCTGCTTTCGACCAGGTACTCCACCAGCCGGTCGAGCAGGGGGCGCGGCGCGTCTTCATCCACGAAGAACCCCAGCTCGCGCAGGCGCCCTAACAGGATCTCCTCGTACCCGCGGTCCTTCGGCACGACCCGGCAGCGCAGGCTCCCCGCGTCCAGGTCCCAGCCCGTGGCCTGCTCCACCAGGGGCGCCACCTGCACGACCAGGGTTGTAATAAACTCATCGTCCAAGACCAGTTTGCTCATACGTCTCACCACGGGTTGACCAGTCCCAGGCCTCTTTCAGCGCAGGCCCGGAAGAACTTGCGCAGCTTGAGGAGATCCTGGACGGTCTGCTTTTGTGCCTCTATTTTATCCCTGTTGTAGTATGACAATGTGAGATTAAGCAAAACCGTTCCCTTCGACTACGCAGCGGATGCATTCTGAGCGGACCGCAGTCAATGTCCTGAGTTTGCGAGGGAGCAGTCGAAGAACGCATCCGCTGCTCCGCTCAGGGCGCTTCGCCTGGCAGTCCTGGCGACGTCCTGGGGAAATCTGCCATCCTCACTCCCAGTCCAGCTCCCGCGCCAGGTCGGCCAGGGAGCGCGGCCCGGTCTTCCTGCCGCCCGCCTTTTCTGCGCGCTTTTTCGCCAGGATCCGCCTGGCGATGAGGTCCGCCAGCACCCCGTCCGGCAGGGTCTTTGGCTGCCGGGCCTGCCACTCCAGGGCTTTCCGCCCCGGCTCACAGATCTCCAGGTAGGGGCAGTAGCGATGCGCCCAATGCTCGGATGGGAGGACGTCCTCCGGCAGGCGGCCTTCCGCCAGGCCGGCCAGCATCGCCTTCACCCGCGCCAGCAGGTCGCTCACAGCTTCCACGTCGTAGAGCACCGCGAAGGCCAGGTGTTCCAGCGTGTCCCGGTTTTCGTAATAGACGATGGCGCCCGCGAGGGGGAGGGCGCCGCGGTAATAGGTTTCCAGCCCCCACAGGTAGATCTGCGCCTGGCGGACGTGCTCTTCCTTCGGGGATCCGGCGGCTTTGATCGCCTCGAACTCGCCGGAGGCGGTGGTCTTGAATTCCAGCGCCCAGAGCTCGCCGGCGGGATCGCGCTCTCCTCCTGGGGCAGGGAGGTAGAGGAGGGCGTCGCAGTAGCCGTGGATGCGGTATTCGGGGACCTCGAAGAAGACCTCCTGGCCCAGGCAGTGACGCGCCAGCCCGCGCTGGAGGCGGCGGTGGCTGTCGCTGCCAACGGACAGGATGCGCCCGACCCGGGCGTCCAGGGGCGGTTTCGGTTCGCCGCGCAGTTCGAAGGCCACGTACAGCAGGCAGCCCTTGGCCAGCGACGAAGGCTTGATATATGGCTCCTGATCCTTGCCGTGGGAGTCGCTTTGCAAGAGATCGAGGGCGTATTTCGCGGCGTCGTGCATCCTGACTGACCTCCTGGCTTAAGCGGCAGGAAGGGTTTCCTGCCCCATCGATCCCGGACGCGGCAGGGATGGGATCCTGCCCTACCGGTCACGGAAGAAGAAGCGCGTCTCGCCGGCCGTGTTCACCCCTTCCAGCGGGTCCACCTCGAAGATCAGGGGGTAGTGCGCGGTGACGCCGCCGATGACCAGGGCGTGACGCTGGCGCAGGCGGCGCACGAAGGCGGCCAGGGTCTCGAAGTCAGTGGCGGCGCTGCGCGAGACGTGGCGTACATCGTCCTCGAACGGGATGCGCAACAGGAAGAGGTTGTCCGCCTGGCGGAGCACCGCCTCGTCCAACCCATGGATCATATTGGTGACGAAGAAACTGGTGATCCCCAGGTGGCGGGAGCGGGTGACGATGTAGTCGATGCTCCTGGGAGAGACGTACAGGTGCGCCTCCTCGAAGAAGATGAAGGGGAAGCGGTGCGCGCCGTGCTCGATCTCCCACAGGCACAGGTCCTTGATCAGCTCGATGATCGCCTGGACGAAGCCCTCGCGGGCCAGGTTCGAAAGCCCAGAGATATCGATGACCAGCGCCCCGCCGTCGCGGATCTGGCGGTAGGCCGTGCCCAGCGAGGCGGCTTCGGCGGCCGTCCGGGCGAAGATGTGGGTGTTCTTGAGGGCTTCCAGGCGGGAGCGGATGGCGTGGTTGATCACCGTGGCGCTGGAACCTCCGCCGAATTCGCCTGACTCCGCCATCTGGATGAGCTGCTCGAGGCCGACGTAGGGCGCTTTCCGCCCGCCGCCGGCTTCCATGGCCTCTGCTTCAGCCCACAGCCGGGCGACGCGGTTTTCGAAGTGCAGCGCGGACACTTCGGGCAAACCATAGCGCTGGAGCAGCGTCAGGAGCGGCGGCAGGCCGAACTGCTTCACCCCCAGGCGGAAGTTCCCTCCCGCTTCCAGGTGGATGATGCCGCGCCGCCTGGTCTGCCCGGTCTGCGCCTCGACTTCCGCCCTGGGCAGGTGGATGTATTCCCGGTTGATGTCGAACACCAGGCAGGGCGCGCCCTGGGCGATCAGCTGCAGCAGGATGACCTTGGCCAGGTGCGACTTGCCGCTGCCCTTGACGCCGGTGATGACGTTGACCTTTTCCAGGTCCTGCCCCTCGACGTAGAAATCGTGCCCGCTCATCGTCCAGCCCAGGCGCAGGCGGTGCCCGCCGTCGCGGGTCGCGTTGGCGAAGACCTCGCCGTCGTCGGTGGGGAACACCTCCACGCCGCGCGCCGGGATCCATCCATCCCACTGTTCCCAGCGCGCTGGCCCGCCGCCGGGGAGGGCCTCCGGCACCGTCTTGCGGATCTTGGCCAGGGCGATCTTGATGTCGCCCATTTCATCTTTCCAGGAGGGGGCGGGATGCCCATCTCCCCCGGGTCTGACCAGGTACTGGTAGCCGATGGCTTCCAGGAGCGGGGCGTGCAGCGGCTCGGGGCCGAGCAGGTTGTGCATCAGTTCCTGGGCCAGGCTGGGGTAGGTCGCTGAGCGGAAGGCGATCACCTGGACGATCACGCCGCGCCCGGTCTCGCGCTCGCGCAGGGTGAGGGTCTCGCCCACCCGCAGGTCCACCTGGCGCGGGTTGAACAGCAGTTCGACCAGGTCCCCTCCGATGCGGTGGACCTGGACGTTTAAGGGCTGCGGGATAAAGGATGACGGCTGAAGGTCTCCGGCTCTTTCAGGTTTCATCTTGCATCCCTGGAATATTGTTCTGCGGCCAGGCGCAGCTCGGCGGCGATCCGCTCCCGGAGCCACTCTGGGGCCAGCACTTCCACCTGCGCCCCCCAGCTGCGGATCCAGGGCTGCATTTCCGCCGGTTCGCTGACCTGCACCCGCAGGAGGCAGCCGCCCTCCGGCGTGGGTTCCACCCGCTGCGTGGGATGCCACTGCCGCTCCAGGACGATCGGCCTGGCCGCCGGGGTGAAATGCAGGACCACTTCGCTGATTTCCTGTCCGGCCATGATCCCCCAGCCAGTCGCCAGGTAGGCCTCCGGGTCGAAATCCTCCGGGATGGTGTAGGCCTCGGCGAGCAGCCGGGCGCTTTCCAGGCGCTCGAGTTTGAAGGTGCGGATGTCGTCCGCCCAATCGTCGTGGCCGATGACGTACAGGCCGGCCGCGGTCGGTTCCAGGGCGTAGGGAGCGATCACCCGCTCGCGCCGGGCGCCGCTGTTGGGCGAGCGGTAGGCGATCTGCACCTTGCGTCCGCTTCCCCAGCCGGCGAAGAGGGCCTCCAGGACGGCCACCTGGGCAGGGTCCGGGGGGCAGGCCTCCACCCGCGCGGCGGCTCGCAGGAGATGAGCGCCGGGGAACTCCGGCAGGGCCGCCGCCAGGCAGCGCAGGGCGGCGATGACGTGGGGGTTGCGCTCATCCAGGGTGCGGGCCAGCAGCAGCCCGGCCAGGACGAGCGCCATGGCTTCCTGGTAGGTGAGGCGCACGGTCGCCAGGTAGCGGGCGCGGTTGAGGCCGTAGCGGCCTTCTTCTTGCCACAGGGGCACGCCCTCGGCAGAGAGAAAGTCGAGGTCCCGGTAGATCGTGCGGCGGTGCACCTGCAGGCGGAGGGCCAGTTCGGCTGCGCTGAGGCCGCGGGGGGCGAGCAGGAGCAGTCCTTCCAGCTGGCGCAGGCGAGCCGTGCGGTTAGCTAAGCGGGACATAGACACCACCATGGTAGAACACACGTTCCATAAAACATTTTACCATAGTGGTGTGACAGGTAAGGTCACAAAGACTGGCCGGGGTTTATTCGCGGGGTCCTAGCGGCGTGCTTTCGGTGGGGGAGTCGGCGGCGTGTGGCGCTTGAGCCACTGGATGGCCCCCGGCGTGCGGCGCCAGTAGTTCAGGTGGTGCGCGGCGTACACCACCGCTTCCGCATCATCCCCGATACCGACGTAGTCGGGCAGGCGGTTCGGGATGCGCTTCTTGCCTGTCAGGTAAGCGGGCACATGCCGGTTTTCCTCCAGGGCCGTCTGCAGGGTGCGGTCTGCCTTTGGGGAGGAGCCGCTCTTGCGGAAAGCGAGCAGGGCCTGGGTGTACAACCACACCGCGGACCATTCCTCTCTGTACTGCCGGAGGAGCTTCGCCAGCTCTGCATCCCGGTTCAGACTCAGGAGCAGGTCCGCCAGGACATACCGGATCCCCTGGTTGTCGTTCGGGTTGAGGTGGAGCAGCTGATTATAGTGGTTCAGGGCTTCCTCTTTGCGCCCCAGCTGCCAGAGGCAGCTGGCGACTCCTTCCAGGGCACGCATGTAAGGCCGCGTTTTCAATAGCCCCCAAAAGTGGCCGGCGTTCTCTTTGAAATAATCCTGGCCCAGGGCGCGTTCGCCGGCCGCGACGCCCTCCCGGTAATACGCCAGGGCCTGCTGGACCGTGCCGGCCTCCTCCTCGGCGAGCAGCACATAGGCGTCGGCGCAGTCTGGCGACGTCCGCAGCGCCCGGCGCGCCAGGGCGATGCGCCTGGCCGGGTTGCGTTCCCCCCAGGCCTGGTACATCAGCTCCTGCGCCTTTTCCAGTTCAGGGTCGGCTTCCTGATCGGCGAACCGGCCAAACATACGGGCCATGTCGCCTTCCATTGCCCGGCGGTCGAAGGGAGGTCCCGGGGGACCTTCTTCTTCCAGAGCCTCGAAGTCCACGGCTGCCCGGTGAGCCAGCGGCAGCTCTCCGGCGGGATATTTGACCTCCACCGTCACCTCGCCGGCCGCCGTGGCCACCGGTATCCTGGCTTCGGCCGGCTGCGCTTCTCCCTGGGGACTCACTGACCAGTGCTGGCGGACAAACTCCGGGATGGTCCGCAGCGCCGCCTCGTACCAGACGATCTCATCCCGGTCCGGTCGCCTGACCTGATCGGGAGGGAGAAAGACGGAGGGGACAGGGTAAGCGCCTGGGTCAGCCACGGCCCAGCCGTATTTCTCAATGGCGTCCAGGTCGTCGAAGGGGACATCGGTGATTTCACTGAACAGCAGCGAGTGAGACCCGCCGGGGGGTATCACCTCGAGGGGATCGTCGTGGGGGAGGTACATCCGCTGGACGTCCTCCCAGTTCTTGTACAGAGCCAGCCCGTACTCGACGCCGCCCTGTCCCATGACGGACACGAAGTAGGGTTCCTTTTGGGGCGGAACGCGAATGGCCAATACGTCCTCGTTCGCCAGCTGCACCCACGGCGCTGCCCGGTAGAAGTCCGCGGCCGTGGCGAACAGCGCGCCTACCAGCTTCGCGGTGACCTTTGCCCCAGAGAGCAGGCCGGGGATCTCCGGATGGTCACCGCTCAACCGGGCCTCCAACTCCTCGACCAGCTCGTCCAGCTCTTCGAGCCGCGGCCGGTACATGGCCTGAACGCCGATCTCCTGGAGGGCAGGCGCCAGGGACTGCTGGAGCTGGCGGTCCTCGAAGAAGATGCGGGCCGGGCGCTGGGGCTCGGTTTTCAGCTCTCGCGGGGGACGAGACATCGCAGTGAACAGGGCTTTTTGGACCTCTTTTGAAGCTGGTTTACTCCCGACGGTCAAATATTGGATGGTTCCCGGGCCGAGATTGACCACGATCAGCAGGTAAGGGCGCACCGGTTCATCGTCCTCCGCGACGATCCAGGCGCGGAGCCTGCGGCTGGCAAAATACCAGGTATCCGCGGATTGGGGAAATTCAAGCGGAGATTTCTTGGCTGCTCTTGGCATGACCGGGTCCTCCTCTCTTCTCCCGGCGGGGAGGTTGAGGGGGGGTTAGTCTCGCGGAATGGGGGTGTCGGTGTGGATTATCTAAGTATAGCCAATGTCCCGGGCGATTGCAACCGGCACTTGCGGCGCTGAAGAAGGGGACCTGGCGCCCTGGCCGCCGCCGAATTGCCTTCCTGGTTTAGCTTTGGATAATTTATATTATCCAAAGCTAAAGAATCTAGATCTGCTACCGTATCCTACTCTATAGGATCGTGATAGCGAGCTGGCTACGCCATTTGTCGGTTTTGGGGTCAATCGATGATAGAAAACCCATGTGCGGTTCTTTTGGGCGCGCGATCGGCTCGATCCTATTTTGCCAGCGTACAACCCAAAGGCGCGCAGTGTGCATTAAGAGGCAATTTGGCCCCTACCCTTGCGAAAGGCAACCCGCGCGATTAATCTTCTCTTGACAGAAATGAAGTCACCGGTTATTATGTACGTACGTGTTATCATTACCGTACGTATGGAGGCGCCATGAAAACTGTCACTCCGACCGAGCTCAGAGCCAATATCTATCAGCTCCTCAACGAAGTTTTGAACACAGGTGTGCCGCTGGAAATAAAGAAGGGCGACAAGAAACTGAGAATCGTGCCGGTGGAAAAGGGGGACAAATTCCAAAACTTAATCGCCAGACCCGATGCGATCGCGGGCGATCCAGAAGAGCTCGTCGAGATCAGCTGGGAAAACGAGGTGGATCTTGATTTACCTTGATACACACGCGGTTGTCTGGTTGTACGCGGGACTGGCAGATAAATTTAACGCTCCTGTCAGGGTCCTGATGAACGAACAGGATCTCGCGATTTCACCCATCGTTCGACTGGAGCTGCAGTTTCTCCACGAAATCCATCGGGTCACAGAGGAGGCGGACACGATCGTCGCCGATCTGGCAAACCGCATCGGGCTTACGATAGGCAATCTGGATTTTTATACTACCATCAGCCGGGCCCTGGAAATCTCCTGGACGCGGGACCCTTTCGACCGCATCATTGTGGCGAATGCCAGCCTGGACAACAGCATTCTGGTCTCCAAAGATCAAAACATTCTAGGCCACTATCCTTTCGCCAAATGGTAGGCCGACGTTCAATGCACGTGAATCCACAAACCATATCCTCCTCCCACCCTACAAAAACAATCACGGAAGCAATGGACGTTTTCCTGGCCACTGTACAAGATTCCCGTAGTTCGAACACGGCCAAAGCCTACGGCCAGGCCCTGCAAGCGTTCGTCCTGGTGCTGCGAGCGCATGAGCTGGACTTGAACAGCGCACCCAGCACCCTCCCTGAAGACGCCATCGCCTGGTTCGCCGAGGCGCTCAAAGCCTATTCCCCGGCCACCGAGCGGCTTTATCTCTCGGCCGTGATCGGCTTCTACGAGTTCCTGTCTGGGGAGGGTCTAGGGGACCCAAATCTGCCCCGTCTAAGGCAGATCCTCAAAAGGCGCTCTCGGAGGCCTGGGCAGCGCTTGCCCCAGTTCCCCAGGGACGCCATCGAAAGAGTGCTGGACAACGCTGAGAGGCTCTCCAGTGCGCCGGTCGAAAGCGATGTTGAACGGCTACGTAACCTGCGCGACCGGGCCTTCCTGCTCACCCTGGCCGATACCGGGCTGCGGGTGCACGAGGCCTGCCGGATGCGGCGCGGCGACCTGGATTGGAACGAGGGCAAGGCGGTCCTGATCGGCAAGGGCGACAAGCAGGCGGTGATCCGCTTCTCGACGCGCAGTCTGAACGCCCTGCGGGATTATCTCTCGGCGCGGGCCGTCCTGGATGGCACCTCGCGCAAGCCCCTGGGGTCCCTGCCCCTCTTCCTGCGCCACGATCCGGGAGCCCGGCATGGGGAGAACCAGTTCAAGCCAATGACCACAGAGACCGGGCGGAACATCGTCGAGGGACGGGTGAGGGAAGCTTTGGGCTCTTCCGCAGCCGGCACCATCACCCCCCACTCGTTCCGCCACTACTTCGTCACCATCGTGCTGCGCGCCTCCGGCAACCTCAAGGTGGCCCAGGGGCTGGCCCGCCACAGCAGCATCAGCACCACCAGCCTCTACGCCCACCTGGCGGACGAGGAGCTGGACAAGGTCTACTGGGAGACGTTCGAAGGCAAATAAACCTGCCGATGGGGAGCGGAAGGGGTCACCCGGCAATTGTTGCCTATGAGGCCACCCAGGGATTCGCCTCCGTCGGGCTGGCTACGGCTATTGTGGAGACTGCGGCGGCTGTGCTGCAAAAGGCAAGCGGCAGGCATTGATATATGTATAAGGTAATGTATAATATCGATGGAGGTGCGCGATGCCCACTCAGATGGTTCGCAAGCAGATCTACATCCAAAAGCGCCAGGACGTTCTGCTCAAGCGTCTTTCTCAGGCGCGCGGGCTGAGCGAGGCGGAGATCATCCGTCGGGCCATCGAGCGCGAGGTGGCCGGAGTGCCTGCACAGCCTGCTCCCATTGACCTGACCGCGATGGATGATTTTGCCCGCCTGGCGCTGTCAAAACGGGGGGAGGGGATCAAGGCTGAGCCCTACCGTTGGAATCGGGAAGACATCTATGCCGAGCGCGAGAGTCGCTGGCCGCGCGAACAAGATGAAGAGTAAACCATGCCTCCGGTCTTGATCGATACCAATGTGCTGGTTTATGCCAGCGACCCGGCTGAGATCACACGCCAGGAGCAGGCGCTGCGGATTTTGAAACATCTGGAAACGGCGCGCCTCGGCCGGCTTTCGGTCCAATGCCTGGCGGAGTTTGTGCACGTCACCACCCGCTCGCGCTGGCCGTTGTACACCATGGTCGAGGCCCTCCAACAAGTGGAGCACCTTCTGCGCGCCTACCCGGTCTTTGACCTGACCCCGTTGATTGTCCTGGAGGCCGCCCGCGGCGCCCGCGACTATGGACTGACCTATTACGACGCCCAGATCTGGGCCGCCGCTCGCCTGAACCAGGTGACGGTCGTTTTCAGCGAGGATTTCAGCGACGGCCAGGCGCTGGAAGGCGTGCGCTTCGTCAACCCGTTTTCCGCTGATTTTCGATTGGAGGATTGGGCGTGAGTGGAGAGGGGCAATGGAAAATGAAAAGCGGAGGATCGCGGATCGTCTGCCTGGGTTTCCTGGCTGCCGGACTGGCCGCGCTGTCCTTCTTTCGCGCCTTCGCCCAGGGGGCCCAGCCGCGCTGATCAATGGGGATTACAGCGCATGCACCCAATCTAAGAATTACTGTGACCAGCATGGAACGCCTTACCGCGCGCATGGCTCCGAAGGATTGACGATCGTGGGCACCGTAAGCCAGGAGCGTCTGGACGGCCCCAACATGGGCGATGGGGATAATAACTCGGTGCGCCGTCCCTTCTTGATCGCAGGAAACGGCACCCCGCTGTGAGTTGGTTTCCACATATTGGCACATGATACAGGAGCAGTTCCATGCCTGGTGCGGGATCCGGCGGGTGCGTGCCTTGAATGGGCCTATCGCTGAATTAAGTAACTATGCCGCCTACCCCCCTCGGCAACCGCGACCTGATCCGCAGCATCAACCGCTTCGTGGTGTTGAATGCGATCAAGGCGCACGCCCCGATCGCCCGGGCGCAGCTCGCCCGGCGGACCGGCCTCAGCCCGGCGACCATCACCGCGATCGCCGCCGAGCTGATCGAGGATGACCTGGTCTTCGAGAAGGAGATCGGCGATTCGCGCGGCGTGCGGCCGATCTCCTGGATTGGGTGGAAGCCCAGGCCGATCCGGACGGCAACCTGCCCGAGCAGGTCTCTGAGCATCTGCTGTCGCCGCCGCATTACGCAGAGTGGGTGGGCCGCTGGGAGCCGGTCGCCAAACCTTTGCTCTGGTCGCATGCCATGCACCTGATCCTGGTCGAAGCGATGCGGTCCGGGTGAGGGCGGATCGCTCTCAAGTCGTATCCAGCCGTGAGATCAAGAACCGGTCCGCGCCGATCCCGAGCAGGCGGCGGGCGTCTTCAACCGTCACCTCGGGAACGAGGGGCTTCAACATGAAGGCGCTCCAGTCCGGATGTGCGACCTGGTAGCCGGCCTGCCGCAGGCTGGCGATCTCAACCGGACGGCTGACCCTGACCCGCACGTGCGCTGTTTTCA
>CAYQDF010000035.1:0-28108 GCA_964416175.1 uncultured Anaerolineaceae bacterium | reverse complement strand
CAGCCCCTGGCGGCTGAGGTGATTCTTGATGGCCTTTAATTGCGCTGGTATCGCATACGGTTTAGAATGAATATCCGTAGCTGTGGATACACTTGATTCCCGCCAGTGGTAGAGTATCTTGGGTATGTGCGCGATCCGGTCGGTCTTCTCGATGACTCGCAAGAACAAGTCCCAATCTTGAGCTCCATCCATGTCAGAATCGAAGCAGCCAACCTCCATCAGGAGCTCTCGGCGAACCACGGTCAGATGGGTGATGTAATTTGCGGAAAGCATGATTTCTGGTGACCAGTCCGGTTTGAAGAGCGGCTGAAAGCGCCGGGTGCCATCCTCCGAGACCAGATCGTGGTCGGAATAAATCAAATCCAGAGCCGGATTTGCATTGATCTTCCTGACGACTTCAAAGAAAGCGAAAGGAGACAGGAGATCATCGTGATCGAGGAAAGCAACAAATACACCCGTTGCCATGCCCAAGGCAACGTTCGTATTGCCAGCTATTCCCAAGTTTTGATCCAGACGATGGAATCTGATTCGCTCGTCAAGTACAGCGAAGCTCTCAATTACATCCACCACATCTTTCTGCGACGATGCTCCATCTACGATGCACAGCTCCCAATTTGGATATGTTTGATCGATGACTGACTCGATCGTCCTTCTCAAGGCAGCCACATCGGGGTTGTAAACTGGGGTGACGATGCTGATCAGCGGACGGTACCCAAATTTGATCTGCTCCACTCTCTGGACTTCGAGTTCTGCCTGTCCTGGTTCGTTCCGGGTTATCCAGTCCAGATATTCTGGATCTTCGGTTCCTAAGTCCTCGTATTCAGGGGACCTTTTAGAACCAATGACCCTGGCTTGCAGCCTGTATTTTATTCGAGTGAACAGGCCTGCAAACCCCTCGTACCGGATTACCTTAATGATCTGCCCAATCCGTTCAACCATTCTTAGGATGTCAGCTGTTTCAGGCTAGGGGGAGACAATCTTCACCGGCGCGTTGCTGCAATATGTAGCAGCATTCAACCCGTCGTTCGGTCGTGCGCAGAGATAATATTCGCCAGCTGGCACCGCACCAGTATCCCAGTAGTTCGTGACAATCCCTTCCAGATCGAGGAATGGCCTTAAAAAAGTGGCTGGCAGATATATCATTGAGGTTCTGACAACGAGGGGTGCAGGTTGCCAGAGTGCGACGGGATATTTCAATGGTTCGTTGAGATCGTCTGTATAAAACAGATTGATACTCATTAAATCGGAGAGCGGTTTGTTCAATTTAAATCGAATAGGATAAGGCTGCCCTTTGATCGCCTGATCGGTTTTTGTCAAACGGATCCAATCCAGCTCCTGGTGAAATACCATTGGTGGAACAATGATCCCTGTGTAGTTCTCATTCGGATCAAAGCGGAGGTTGATGATTTTCCCGGAATCTTTCCAGGCGGTCAGGCTGCAACTTGATGGAGCCGAAGCGACGGGTTTGCCGTTGAATCCATCAAAGAGATCCACTGTATAGGTGTGCCAGCCTGTGTCGTATGGGATGTCAGCGCTGACGAGGGTGCAGTTATTCCCCCGCGTCCAGATCAGGCGCCCGATCATCCCATCCGCAGGCAGGGCGTAGGCTCCGTTCTGGAACAATTTAAAACTCAAATAACGGTAATCCCCGGCAGAAGGAATCTCTTGAATAAAATTCAGGTATAACTTCGGGTCCGCCTCCCCCAGACCATCTCCACGGCAGCTGCCTGATAAGTTTGCGGGATACTGGGTATCCAGGGAGAGGACCCCATCCAAGAAGGATGACTGGGTGCAGCTGATCTTCGGAGTATCTCCGCTGCTGTTCATATCCCAGGGGTTCCCTGCGAACGTCGCATAATCCTGCCCGGTGAAAGCGGATGGTTGTAAGAACTCGAGTGTTGGAGTCTGGTTGATCGCGAGATCCGCCTCACTCCAGACGCACTGCGTACCCTGACTGCTGCAATCTGCTCCAAGCTTACCCACCCCGATCTTATATTTTCCAGGCGCCAGTCCTTTTGTATCAAGCAGATAAGTGCCGCTCGAACCGTCGATCCCGGTTTCCAGAAGGATTTCACGATTCGTGCCTGTCGGTTTCGCCCAGATGGAATCGACCTCCAGATTTGGTGACCAAGAAATTTGGGCCTGGTGCTCTGTTGAATCCGTACAACTGGTCAGCCGCACCCAATCGATCATAAAATCGACATCTTTATAAATCGTCGGATTAATCTCCAGCCCCCTCCATAATGCTTCCTGGTTCCAAGGCGTGCTTCCATCATACAGGATCGGAGGATTACCGAGGTCAAGCTTGTGCAGCTCCCACCGGTGGACAACCGCCGTATCCCAGGGATAGCTGGTCGTCTCCGGATACAAATATACATAAGTCCCGCCTCGCGGTCCGTCTTGGTATGGATTTACTTTCGTCGCGTGCCAGAAAACGCGGTATTGGTCTGGAGGGGGACCCGTTGGATCGGAAAACTGCGGCGAAGCCACCCTCATTGCGAGGTAGATGCAACGGAACTCATTGGATGGGATGGGGTGCAGGCTTCCAAGGTTGTTCCCGATCTGCATAAAACCATTATAGCCAAAATATAGCGGGAAAAAAAACGCCAGCCCATCCGTATAATCTCCCGTGGATCGCGCTGAAAACAGGCCGTTCTTGACCGCGATGTTCGTCAAGGAGGGATGGCGTCCTGCTCCGTTCAAGTACTGGGAGATATCCGTAAACTGGGACATATCCCAGGCATCGCCGAGATAAACGGTGGCGAAATCCCTCGCCTCTTTGACAGGCGCAGCAGGGATGGTCACGTTTCCTTGAGCGGATTTACTTCCAGGGTTCATCCAGACGCCCAACGATCCACCAAACAATAAGACGCCGATGAAAAAGCCAACCGCCGGCTTAGACACGATCGTTTTCTCCGCTTCTTACCTTGCGCCAATCATGGATCTCGAGGCAATTCATCAGGACCGCGACCCTTCACCAGAACCTGGTAAACCTCGCGGTACTTGCGGGCGATCTCGGGCCATGTAAATCGCTGTCTCACCTTCTCATAGCCTGCCTGACCCATCTCCCGCGCCCAAAACGGATTCCGCAAGATCAACCTGATCGCCTCCGCAAGCAGCACATCATTCTGGTACTCGACAAGCAGTCCGTCCTTGCCAGCTTCGACTACGGACGAAATAGCTCCTCGGCGGCAGCCGATGACCGGTTTCTTACAGGACCAGGCTTCGAGGAACGCGATGCCAAAGGATTCATATCCTGAAGGATATGCGAAAACATCGACCGCTGAGAACAGAAAAGGCTTCTCTTCCTCGGGAAAATTGTAAATCAGATGGACCTGCTTATGCCCCAGGCGATTTATCGCCCGGAGAAGGTTTTCAATTTGATCACTGAAAAGAGTGCGGGAACCAGCGATCAACAGATGAACATCAGGAAACTCATCCCACACTTGACCCATGGCGCGCACCAGCGTATCGACTCCTTTGGTGGCAGCAATTTGACCGATGAATCCGACAACAGTATTTCCCGAAAACCCAAGGCGCTGCTTGGCTTCATCACTGGACACTCGTTCAAATTGCTCCAGGTCCACACCGATCCCAATCGTTGTCACCCGGCTCGGGATCGCTCCACGGGATATCACATACCGCGCCTCGTAATCCGTATTGGCGATATAACAAGGCGCGCGGTTGATCGTCTTATAGATTGCCGGTTTCCCGAAGCTCCATGTATCCTGAGGATGCAGATTCCCCTGGAGCGCATAAGGCCGCCGTGCGCGTTCTGCCGCTCGCGCGGCTGTGAAAGTGTGCAGCAAAGGAAAAGAGGTAGCCATCATTACATCGAATGCACACTTCTGGATGGCGTTCCTTAATCCAGGGATGATTGGACCTGCCGAGAATATGCGAAGATACTGATTCCCTGGCAGGTTCAACTGGTAAGCGACCCACTGAGGTAGCCTTAAAATTCTCGAGATCTGGCTCCTGACCTCAAACCGCCTGATCCGGACACCATTGATCACTTCGGCGCCAGCCGCCATCCTCGGGAGGTGAGGGGTATAAAAAGCCTCCGCGTTGTAACAATTCGTGGTGAAGACAGTCACTTCATCATCAAACTGGCGAACGAGCTCTTCGGAGAGCCGCTGCACAACCTTTTCCGTCCCACCGATCGCGGGGGTATACCCCTGGCTGACGTGCAGGATCTTCATCGAAGATTGTAATCAAATCCTTGAAAGCCGCCACTGAAGATGACGCCAGGCGCGGTGCAGCAATGTCCGGGTCCCTTCACTCCGCTGGATGCTCCGGGCGCGCGCCAGCATCGCCGGCAACCAGGCAGAATCGGGTTCGTTTTCCAGCTCCCTCTGGAATTTCCTGTCAGGCGCGTGCTCTCCATCCAGGCAGTACTGCCTTAAGGGTGCGACGACCAGCTTCCAGCGCAGAGCTCGATGCAGGGGCTCGAAAGATTCTTTCCAGGATGTTTTGGGCTTCCGTAGGATCTCCTTTAACCCCTCGGCTGCGGCGGCTGCATCGAAAGCAGGGATTACTCTCCCTATGTTGAACTCTTGCACCCATTCACTGGTGATGTCTCCCTCGGTGACGAGGATCGGCAGCCGAGCCCAAATGTAGTCCAGAACCCTGGTGCGGAGGGAATAACGAGTCTCCACGTGCACTGGATGGAGGGCGACGCCAACATCAGCTTCGGTCAGCAGCGCTTCTCGATCTTCATATGAAAGCCACTCAAAAAACAGGATGGTCTTACCCAGCTCCCCGGTTTCGCTGGCAAGCCTTTCTGTCTTCTCAGCCATCGCATGCTTCGGCACCAGGGGATTCGGATGGCGCGTCCCAAGAAAGACCAGGCGTGCATCCGGATGGGCTGCTACCACCTCGGGCCAGGCTTTGACGAGGGTCAGGGGATCAAGCCAATTCCATATCCCCCCACCCCACAGGACGATGCGGGAGGTCGCCGGGATTGCTGGATGCCTCCCCTTGAGGTAAGCCCGGACCAGGGGTTCTTTTTCCGGGATGCCTATGCCAACGACGTCGATCAGACTCCGCAGGGAGGGGTCTTTTAAGTAATTCCGAGGGTTGACACGTCCCATCGCGGTCAGCACCCCGATCCAGTAATCTCGCTGCCGATCGTTGCCGCAGATGAAAAAATCCCCCAGGTGAGCGAGCTGGTTGGTGATCCGGATCGAATGCTGATTCAATCTTTCCTGATCTTCGAGGGATTCATCGAAATAATAAAATAAATTCTCAAGGACGAATGGGTCATATAAATCAACAACTACCCGCGCCCGCGTCCTCGTCAGGAAAGGAAACTTCTCGACCATATAGCCTGAAACCAGGATAACATCAACATTCTCGACCAAAATTTGAAGGCTTTCAGGCCGATCCTCCCAGTATCGGATCAAACGGACGCCAGGGACAGCCAGCGAGCTTTCCGAGGGGACTGCGAGGGTGACATTCAGATCATTGCTTAATGCCTTCGCCATTTCCAGGTATCTAATTCCTGGCCCAGCCATCATCAGGTCAACGACATCGTGACTGACGATCAAGATGCTTGCCCGGCGGACGGATTTGTCAAACTCCGGCATGGGTCGTGTCCTTTTTTCGAGAATCACAGGGAGATACTGACTTCGAATGACATCCCGAGATAGCTCTGGTAGCCCTCGCCACGTGAGCGTGATCGGCATCTCTTTCTGTAATGAGAATAACTCTTGATCGGAGATCGCCCGCTTGCTCAGAAGGGTCCTTCTTTCAGCGAGAATCCCGGGCAGGTCTTTCAATATCCTGAACCAGGCCGTCAGGATCATTTTGAAATGAGTCAGTTTCCATGTCAAGAGCGAGCGGACGAGGTAAAGGCAATCTTCGATCAGGTAATTTCTCAGGAAAAGAATCAGATCCTGATCAAGCAGCTTGATTGTAAACCGCAATCTGCCGTAAACAACATTACGCAGCTTTACTGGTGTGAGCTCGCGCTCGCCTCCGGTAGGAACGCGTCCCCCAAAAGCATGGTAAACGACAGCCCGGGGAGCCGCATATATCTTGAACCCTAACAACCTGGCCCGGTATGACCATTCAGAATCTTCATAGTACATTGGGAATCCCTCATCGACCGGCCCGATCGCCTCCCACGCGCTCTTCGAGATCATCGCCGCGGCAAAGCACGCGGAGGGGATCTCCGCCCAATGGTCGAATTGGCCCAGGTCAAGATGTCCGACGCCGTTATCCGTTCCCCAAGAAAATGGCCCAACACGATTCCCCAGACCATTCAAGAAAGCAGGCGCCCACCAGAGTCTCAGCTTGGCCCCAACAGCAGCGCAATTTTCTTGTTCCCTGTACACTGCCATCATTTGTTCGACCGCGTCCCGTTCGAGGCGGACATCGGGGTTGAGGAGCAGGTAGAAAGGTCCCTTGGCTCTCTCGACCCCAATATTTATCGCTTCAGAAAAAGCGTGCAGCTTTTCCAGCCGGATCACGATGGACTCGGGATAATTCGTTTCGACCCAATCTGCAGAACCATCTGTCGAGGCGTTATCCACAACGACAGCTTCCAGAGGTCCGTAAGTTTGATCGCGGATCGAGGGCAGGCACTCTGCGAGCCAGGTTCGGCTGTTGTGGGACACAATGATGACTGAGATCAACTCGCCCAAAGAACCATGGAATTCCTCCTTTGAGCAGGTTGAGTCTGTAATCCTCCTCAGCAGATTGGCTTCAGATAGACAGCAGAGCGATGCGCGCAGGTAATCTTCCTGAGCTTCTTGTTGGGGATATTGTTTCAGGATCTGCTCAAGGTTCTTCCCTTGGGCAAATTCCCACAATTCGAACAGCTCTCTGTCAACGACCACTTTTCCCCCTTCCGGAGTAGTAATCACCGGACGATCTTCGAGTTTTTCTGCCTTGACACCATCTGGCAACAGATAGTCAATCACAATGGTCCGTGGTTTCTTGCCTGAAAATCAGGGGGCGAGCTACGATTGGTTATGAAAGCCTCCGGCGCAGATGCTGGACTCTTTGCAGGAATTGCCAGCTGCGGCTGTTCAAGATTCCCCCCAGCTGGTGCTCCAAGGCATTCGTCCGATTCTTTTCCCGGATCAGTTCTCTCTCAATACCCTCATATCTTCGTGCAGATTGGCGCAGAATTTTCGCCAGCGGATTTTCTTTACCTCCGTTTGACCTCCCCCTGGAGTTCAGTACCCAGTCGTAAGCTTCTCGCCACTCAAGAGCGTGGTCCTTCAGTAGCCAGTTCTGCATCGTGTTCTGATGCGCCGCCTGCCCTACCTGCACCCGCAGGGAAGAGGACTCGATTAACCGGCAGAGGGAATTCTCCCATTCTTCGTTATCGCCGGCCAGGTACCCGGTGATTCCTTGGATGACAACAGTCTCATACGGTGGCAGCCGGCTATATACCCCCGGGATGCCCAATGCGCTGTATTCGAGATACTTGATGCTGCTTTTCGCCCGGTTGAAGCGGTTATCAAGCAACGGAGCGATGAAAATATCACACTCCTGATCAATGAAATACGCCGCGAAACTCCGGTAATCCAGTTCGTCTGTCGCCTTCCATTCAGTGGCAGGATTTTTAACAAGGACTTCGGGTGGACGGACGCCCCAGAATCGAAGCCCGATCTTCTCGCCATATCGGGCCATTATTCTTTCTAACACAGGGGTTATCTCCTCGAGGTCGGCCCGGTGGGTCTGTCCGCCCATATAACCGATGAGGACGACGTCCTTCTCATCCTGCGGGGTTACCCTGGGTTTGACCCTCCAAATATGATCATCGAGAAAATTCGGGAGTACTTTCACAGCCGGATTAATTTCCTGGATGTAACTTTTCAGCTCCCCGGAGCTCACCGTGACGATATCAGCCTCCATGGCTGCCAGGAGCATTCCAGGTAAGTATCCAACGTAATCCTCATAATGGCTGTGATCTTCCGGCATATCGAAGATCAGGTCGTCGATCTCGTAAACCATCGGCTTCGATGCCCCCCGAGCCCTGTCCGCGATCTCCTGGTAAGCCGACCAAAATCTGGGAAAATCCTTCTGGATTATTACAAGGTCAGCGCTGTCGACAAGTTTTGCGTCGATTTGATCCCCGGAATTCCCTTGCACCAGGGTTAAACCTGCGGCTTCTGCTGGTCCGCGCAGACGCAACCACATCACCGGATGATCCCAGGGGACCGCAGAGTAAACGACGATCGTCTGCACAACAGTCATCTTCGTGTTTCCTGCTCAGATGCAGCCGTCCCCCGCCATTGCCAGCTTAAGCGCCTCCCGCCAGTCTGGCAGCCGCAGACCGAAAGTCTCAGCGAAGCGATCGCAGTTCAAGGCCGAAAACAGTGGTCGCCTGGCAGGGGTTGGAAAGTCGCCGGTCTTCGCCGGAAGCAGTTCCTGGACGACCTGTTCGCTCTGCTTAGGATCAAGCGCCAGGATCTCCCTGGCCCACTCCAACCGGCTGGCGTGACCGCTCCCTGCCAGGTGGTACAGGCCGCGCCTCTCACGGATCCACCCAGCCGGATCAGAGCAGGTTTTGGCGATCAGCTGCGCCGTGATCTCCGCCAGCATTCGGCACCAGGTCGGGTTGCCGACCTGGTCATCGACGATCCTCAGGACTGCCTGCCTGCGCGACCATTCGAGCACCTTGGTCACGAAGCTTTCTCTTCGCAAGCTGTAGACCCAGCTGGTCCGGAGGATCAAGGCCGCGCCTCCAGCTGCCTGGATCGCCCGTTCGCCTGCCAGTTTGCTGCTCCCATAAACGCCGAGGGGATTTGGTTCATCGGTCTCAACGTATGGCGATCCCTTCGCTCCATCAAATACGTAATCCGTCGAAAAATGGATCAGCGCCGCGCCGATCTTGCGCGCAGCCTCCGCCATGATCCCGGGAGCAATCGCGTTAATCGCATACGCAGTGTCCGCCTCCTGTTCAGCCTGATCCACGGCGGTGTAGGCAGTGGCGTTGACGATGATTTGCGGGTCGACCCTGGATATGAGCGCGTCCAGGCCATCCGGCTGCGTGAGGTCGATCTCGGGATAGTTAAATCCGATGACATATCCCACAGTCGCCAGGGTGCGTTCGAGCTCCCACCCCAGCTGGCCGATGTTCCCAAGGAGCAGTATGCGCATGTTTTTGGAAATACCGGGATTACTTATGAAACGGGAGCTCTTCTTCCGCCAGCCGGAGCAGGTAGGCGCCGTACTGGTTGTTGATCCGGCGCGCCTGATCGATCAGGTCCTCCCGGCTGATGTATCCCATTCGGTAGGCGATCTCCTCCGGGCAGGAGATCATCATTCCCTGCCTGTCTTCAATTGTCTGGACGAAATGAGCAGCCTGGAGTAAAGATTCGTGCGTGCCGGCGTCTAGCCAGGCAACCCCTCTTCCCAGGGCTTCTACCCTCAGTTCCCCGCGTTCCAGGTACAGGCAGTTCAAGTCTGTGATCTCCAGTTCGCCTCGCGCGGATGGCTTCAGGGATTCGGCGAATTCGACCACTCTGTTATCGTAGAAATAAATCCCCGGTACGGCATAATGCGAGCGAGGCTGCTTTGGTTTTTCTTCGATGCTCAAGGCTTTCCCATCGTCGGTGAATTCGACGACGCCGTAGCGTTCCGGATCGCGCACCGGATAAGCAAAGATCAGCGCGCCATGCTCGAGCTCGGATGCCTTGCGCAGGCTGGCCGGCAAGCCGTGCCCGAAGAAGATGTTGTCGCCGAGGATCAGGCAGACCGGCTCTCGTCCGACGAAATCCTTTCCAACCAGAAACGAATCTGCCAGCCCACGGGGCTCAGATTGCTCTGCGTAATCAAACCTCAGCCCCCACTGGCTTCCATCGCGAAGGAGCATTCGAAACGCCGGCAGCGCCTCCGGCGTGCTGATGACCAGGATCTCTTTGATCCTGGCCAGCATCAGCATGGACAGTGGGTAGTACACCATTGGTTTATCATAGACCGGCAGAAGCTGCTTGCTGACGCCAATCGTCAATGGAAAAAGCCGCGTCCCCCTGCCTCCAGCGAGGATGATCCCTTTCATGCGCTGCCTCCACGTCTGGCATAGTTTTTTTCGATCCAGGTCTGGTAATCTCCCTGTTCCTGGATCGCCTCGACCCATTCCTGATGGTGCAGGTACCACATCACAGTATTCCGCAGACCCTTTTCCAGGGACCAGCGCGGCTTCCAACCCAGTTCTTGCTGGATTTTTGTGATGTCCATGGCATATCGCCGATCGTGTCCCGGGCGATCGGCGACGTATTGAATCAGCCCTGCATGGGGTTTGTGTGGAGAACCCGGGAGGATTTCGTCGAGGATTTCGCACAACAGCTGCACTACCGTGAGGTTGGTAGGCTGGTTGTCTCCACCGATATTATAGGTCTCCCCGCGACGGCCGTGCTTAATTACAAGCCGGATCGCCTCACAGTGGTCTTCCACGTAAAGCCAGTCCCGGATCTGGCCGCCATCCCCGTACACTGGCAGCGGTTTCCCCCTCACAGCGTTCAGGATCATCAAGGGGATCAGTTTCTCTGGGAACTGGTAAGGGCCATAATTGTTGGAACAATTCGTGATGCTGTACGGGAGCCCGTAAGTGTGGCCGTAAGCCCGCACCATGTGATCGCTCGCAGCTTTCGACGCTGCGTAAGGTGAATTCGGAGCGTAGGGGGTCGTTTCCGAGAAAGCTTCTTCCTCAGGAGTTAATGATCCGAAAACCTCATCCGTCGAAATGTGGTGAAAACGAACATCATCGACAGTGATGGCTTTTTCTACCAGCCAGAACTTCCGAACTGCTTCCAGCAGGGTGAATGTTCCTATGATGTTGGTCTGGATGAACTGCCGCGGTCCCAGGATGGACCGATCGACGTGAGTCTCCGCAGCAAAGTGCACAACGGTGTCGATTCTGTGCTCTCGGAGCAGTGCCTCTACCAGAGGCTGATCCCCGATGTCCCCGTGGATAAACGTGTGCCGTGCAGGGTCTGGCAAACCGGTCAGGTTTTCCAGGCTGCCGGCGTAAGTGAGCGCGTCCAGGTTGACCACATTTACCTCGGGCTCGCGCGCCAGCAAATGGCGGACGAAGTTCGAGCCGATGAAACCAGCCCCACCGGTAACCAGGACATTATTCATTGATTCTCCCGACGGCGAATTTTGGCCTCAATCGTAGGTCTCCGCAGCTTTGAGAGGTCTTCCCTGAGCATCTTTTGTCGAAATAATGGGTGGGAGGCCAGCCAGCAGCGGCCAATCGATCCCCAGGTCTGGATCGTTCCAAAGGAGCGTTCGCTCCCACTCCGGGGAATAGTAGTCCGTCACTTTGTAGACCACCTCCGCCCATTCGCTCATCACGTAAAAACCGTGTGCAAAACCGGGCGGGATCCACAACTGGTTCTTGTTCTCCGCGGACAGGGTGCAGCCCACCCACCTGCGAAACCACGGCGAGGATCGCCTGAGGTCCACCGCGACATCGAACACCTCGCCAGCGATCACGCGCACCAGCTTCCCTTGCGGCTGGCGAATCTGGTAGTGAAGCCCGCGCAGGCTCCCCTGCCTTGAACCGGAGTGGTTGTCCTGGACGAATGGGTAATTGACCCCCGCATCAGCAAAATGCCTGGCGTGGAAGGTCTCCATGAAGAAGCCACGCGCGTCTCCGAAAACTTCCGGTTCAATCCGGATCACTTCTGGAATTTCAGACGGGATGAATCTCATGCCTTATTTCCCCGGCGCCAATCCGGATATTTTAACTCAATTCTGGCAAGCATAGATCCTCAAGTCCAGCGGGTATTCGAATGGCTCACCTTGCAGGACAGTCTCGGTCCCACACCCCAGCCGGTGGACGGCCTCCTCCAGCGCCGGAAAACCCTCTGCGTGCAAGACCAGGTAGTCCGGGTGGTACCGGTTCAGGGCGAAAAGGGCGGCATCCTCGTATGTATCCTCGGCCTCCATAGATTCTGCCACATCGGGCTGGATCAGCCCGGCAAAGTCTACCATCTTTCTTTGCGCGAAGTAGCCGATGATGCCGATTTCCAGGGCGCCGACGCTTGCACCTTCATCCGTGTTATTTCTCAGCCAGTCGCCCGCTGCCCGGTAAATGGGGTATCGATTATCTGCTCTGGCTTGCATGCTGGAGAGGCCGCCTGAGTTCGCCAGAAGGACCACCACAACCAGGGCCAGACCAGCTGCACTCCCAAATTTCGCACCAGCTTCCTCGTATCTCCCGGACAACGTTCGAAACCAGTGCCGGATCCCTTCCAGACCCAATCCGGCGCCGATGACGAAACCTGGCACCAGAGGGGCATAGTACCAGAAATACCGGCTGACTCCCAAAAAGGTGTACGCCCCAAAATAAGCAAGGGGCCAGAGGAGAACATGGATCGAATCACGCTTTGCAAGGAGCGCGAAGAGCCATCCAACCAGGACCAGACAGGCAAAAAGGATGTAAGGCCAGCCTGTGTAACTCTGGAGGATCGTCATAAAACCGGGCGCGAACTGCTCGCTGATCGCCAGCCTGCCCTGGCTCTGTTTCGCCCCGAGTGTGGCCGGGACCGGCGAACCGAAATAGAGCCAGGCGAATCCCGTCCAGAGCAGGAAGATGCCGGCGAAGACGAGAATGCCTCCCCAGGGCAGCCTCTCCCTCCGGCGGGCGATGAAATCGATTGCCAGTAAAAGAGGCACCAGGACCCCATCGGGGCGTGCAAGGCAGGCGAACCCGCAGCAGATCCCACTCAGGGTGTAAGACCTGTTCGCATATGTTGCCATAGCACCCAAACACAGAGCGAGGTAAAGCGGCATTTCAGATCCCAGCGTGCTCACGAGCAAAGGGAAAGTCGGAAAGAGAGCCAGACCAGCCCAGCCGACCCAGGGCATCTCCCAGGCGCGGGAGAGTTCGAAGATCATCCAGCCCCCAATGCCCAGGCAGGCTGCTCCACTCAGCACAGCAAGATGGTGAATATCGGTCCAGATAAAACTTCCAACAGCCAACACCATTGCAAAGAGCGGCGTTGTCGTGCTCAGGACCCTCTCGCCTGGATTGTAGACAAACCCGTTCCCCTGGGCGAGATTTTGTGCATAGCGGAAGGTGATAAACGGGTCATCGTATGCCCAGTTCGAAAATGCGGCATACAGAGCGATCGTGATCCCTGCCAGGTAAAAAACTTTGAACCATTTCATCGCAATCAGCCTGCAAGCGTTATCTCTGGATCGCGGGGAGCACCTGGTGGTAGATCTCCGTCCCGATGAACGGTTGCGGAGGCGAGAAGAAATCGTCCCAGGTTAATGGAGAAATGGTTATCGAATAGTCTGTGAGATAGGATGTCATCCAGCTGCCGGATTGATCGCGCCAGATCTCGTGCGCCCAGCCCGGAGAAAAACGGCGCGCCACGCTCCACGGACCTGCCTGGCTGCCGCCGATCGACATGACTTCGCCCTGGCCCGTGTCATTGTAGAAAAGGTAGTACCTCCCATCAAAGACTGTCAGTAAGGGGCTTTCCGGTAAACCGCCGCCCGGCAAAGGTTTAATAATCCCGCCCCAATCGGTCCATGGCCCGGTGGGAGAATTGGAGGTCGCCATCCCAACGATGCCGCCGGATTCGTCCGCGCCTGTGTAATACAAATGGTATACCTCGCCGATCCGGATCACCATGGGGTCGCGGCAATCGGCCCATACTCCCTCTTCCCACAACATACCCGGGTGGTTGGGTTGAAATATCAAACCGTTGACTTCCCAACTCTCAGGCGCGGAAGGATCTTCTGTTGAAGCCAGTATAATGCTCTGCGTGAATTCCTCACTGACACCTGTGAAATAGAGATAATACCGGCCGCCGTCCTCTAACACAAATGGAGACCAGATCCCGCGCTGGTCCCATTTATCATTCTTGCGGTTCGCGAGGACCGGAGCAAGCTCCTCCCACTCACAAAGGTTTTTCGAACGGGCATATGCGAAGACCTTTTCGCCTGGGAGATAGTTCGCTATTCCGTAATAAAAACCGGAGTAATAGAAAATGCTGTGGTCCTTGACCCCGAAGGTGTCTGGAAACCACCCCAACTGGTCACACGTCGCTCCTTCCGCGCGGAATTCACCTGATCGGAAAAATATTCCGGGCAGGAGAGTAAACATGAGTCCAATAATCAAGGAAAAATCCCTGAGCATTCAGGAGTACCCTGTTTGGCAACGAGATAGGCCAATTTTCATGTATGGATTGTGCCGAGATGCCTTGATAATGTGCTTCAGCATCGTTCCCCCTCCGCTCAAGCGGCTGTTGGCTGGCTCTGCCGGTAAGCATTTATGACTTTTTGTACGTCTCCGATGGCTTTGATCCGTCCATGATCGAGCCAGGCAGCCCGGTGGCACATACCAGCGATGGCGTCCATGCTATGAGAGACGAAAAGGATCGTCGCCCCCATCTCACGGAAACTCTGCATCCGGGCGTAGCTTTTCCGTTGAAAGGCCTCATCGCCAACTGAGAGGACCTCATCTACGATCAGGATATCCGGTTCAGTATCGGTTGCCACAGCGAAACCCAACCTTGCCCACATCCCGGTGGAATAATTCCGCATTGGTACATCAATGAAATCCCAGAGTTCAGCAAAATCCACGATCCGGTTGAATTTCTCTTTCATCTCTTCGTAGCTGTAACCCAGGAGCGCTCCATTGAGAAATACATTTTCACGTCCGGTCAGGTCTTGGTGAAAGCCGGCGCCAAACTCGAGCAGGGGCGCCACCCGGCCCCGGGCGAGCACCCTGCCTCGGGTTGGTCGAAGAACCCGCGCCACGAGTTTGAGCAGTGTGCTCTTGCCCGCCCCGTTTGGGCCGATCAAGCCGAAAACCTCGCCTTTCTCGATGCTAAGGTTGATGTCCTCGAGTGCCCAGAAATCCCGCATCTGCACTTTGCGCTGGAATCTCCGGATCATGTATTCTTTGAAAGTCGAGATCCTCTCCGAGGGGACCTTATACCGGACCCCAACGTCCTCCAGGCGGATCACCTCTTCCTTCCCCAAGGGGGTTTTCGTGGCGGCAGGGTCCACGTCAAACACGGTAGGCAAACTCATCGGATTTTGAGGTGAACAGGATCCAGCCGACGATCAGTGTGATAAAAGCGATCGCCCCGGCGAAGGCAAACTCGGTTAGTTCTGGGACTCTCCCTTCGAAGATCGGAGCCCGGAAAAGCCGGAGCAGGTAAGACATCGGATTCAGCCTCAGGATCCAGAACCGGTACTCTTCCGGTAATATTTCCTCTGTATAGATCACTGGACTCAAATACATCCAGGCTGTCAGGGCGATCTGGTACATCTCTGCCACATCGGCGAAGAACACAGCCAGCGCGGAGATCAACAATCCAACCCCCAAGGCGAACATGGTCAGAAACAAGATAGGAACGGGAATCAGGACGATGGTCCAACGCAGCTTGATGCCGGTGATGAGCATGACGATCACTAGCGGCACCAGGGAAAAGAGCAGGTTCACCAGTCCTGTGCCCGTGGCGGAGACCGCGAAGGCGGTCCGCGGGATATAAATCCGGCGCAGTAGCCCGCCCCCCCATACGAGGTGAAGCGTAGCGGCATTCGTCGCCTGTGCAAAGAAATTCCAGGCGATCAGGCCGCTGAGGACGTATGCCGCATATCCCCCCGATTGGGCGCCGCCGAAGGCGCGGGAAAAAACGATGGTCAGGATTAACATCGTCCCCAGCGGATTCAGCATCGTCCAGGCAACGCCCAGCACGGACCGCTTGTACCGTGTAAGCAGGTCCCTGCGAATGAATTGCAAGACCAGGTGGCGGTAGTTGAGGATCGCCCCGAGTTCTTCCAGCGCGGCTGAGCTCTGGCGGGCAGAATCGTAAACGGGTGGGTGAACAATCTTATTCATCGGTCCCCGGCACACGCTGTTCCACAGGTTTTCACAGAAATTGCCGTACCTTTACACGCCATTTCATGGGCATCCAGGCGTACACAAGCGGTCGAAGCACTGCTTTAATGTAGATCCAGGAAAGCCAGCTTCCGCCTTCCCGGCGGTGAACGCGCAGCATTTCCGGCCAGCACCGCTCGTCGGTAATGACCGATTTGGCATCTCCGTGCAGCCTGAAATTAGCCCACAGCCGGGGGAAATAGTCGATCGGCGCTGCCTTCGCGATCCTGACCCACAGGTCATAATCCATGGCAAAATAGAACGAAGGATCCAGCGGTCCGACCTGACGCCAAAGCCTGCCCCGGAAAAAAGCCGCCTGCTGGGGGATGTGCACGTAGCCTCGCCGGAGGCGCTGGTAATCTGTCTGTCGGGCGGGAAACCTGCCGATCAAATTTCCACGCTCATCAACCAGGTTCGCATCTCCATACACCATTCCGGTTTTCGGATGAGCCTCCAAGTATGACACCGCCTCAGCGATCGCTCCGGGGAGATATGTGTCATCCGAATTCAGCCAGGCAAATATTTCCCCCCGCGCCCGGGCAAAGCCTTTATTGATCGCATCTGTCTGGCCATGGTCCGGCTCTGAGACCCACCAGGCCAGCCTGTTCGCATACCTCCGGATGATCGCGAGGCTGTCGTCTGTAGATCCGCCATCGACGATGATGTATTCCAGATTCCCATAATCCTGTTCGAGCACAGAACGAATGGTTTCTTCCAGGTACTCCCCCTGGTTGTAAGAGGGTGTCACGATCGAAACGAGAGGTTTGTCCGCCACGGTATCCTGCAAAACGCCAACAGGTTCACTGCCAGTCCTGCTCATCGTAGAAGTATGGATAAACCCGGGCAGTCAGCTGCTTCACCCGGCTGATCTCTTCTGCTGTCAACCTGCGCTTCCAGTTGTCCAGGTTAGCCTGGCTATCCAGCGCGATGGAGTGGGTTCTCCCCGGTGAGAGTTCATCTGGGTTGGATTCTCGGGAAAAGTACCGGATCTTATGTTCTATTCGCGCGGAATACGTCAGGCCAAGGGAATCATAAAGCTCCTTGTACCTTCTTACAGGATCCTTCGACAGGTCCTCATACTGCACCAGAATAAAATCCGGGTAGCGGCTTTTCAAGATGGATACCGCCTGATAAACAATGCACCAGAGCAGACAGCCCTGCATGAGGATATCTTTTGTACTTTCGGTGAGAGCCATTAACTCCGTTTCAAACCCTCCCAGCCAGTCACGAATCAGCAGAGGTTGATTAAGAAGGCTTCCAAAATCAAAATTCCACCCCAGCCTTTTCAGGCTGCTCACAAACCCTGCCGGGTGGCGGATGGTGATCACAACCTGGCAGCCCAAGCGACTTGCGAACCACCCGCTGGAAAAAACCGCAAAGGGATCTTTGATCAGAGGCCTTCGCCGGAACGTTCGCCCGGTGAGAAAGCTGCTGCTGTCCCGGACCATCCGCAAGGCATCTTTCCAGGACCTCAAGGACTGGACTTCAAGCCCGAGATGGTATTTGAATTCCAAGGTTTCGTTGATGGCATCGATAAAATATTTTTCGTTCTCTTCGCAGATGTAAGTGTACCAGTACTCGAGGGGGATTCTCATGACGCCCGGTCTGTGCAGGACATTGAGCGGTTCGCTGATGTAGCCCACCTCCCGGTCCAGGGCCAGGATCTTTCCCACCCACGTTGTGCCTGAGCGGTGAATCCCCGTGACCAGGATCGGTTTACGGTCTGCGTTGTGGGGCATCTTCGGTCATCACAGGCTCACTTGAGGTTCAACCCGGGCCAGTTTTCAAGGGCGGGACCTGAGATCACATCGGGACTGATCCGGTCGCGCCACCTCAAGTAGGTGTACTTGAAGCTTTTGCCACCCAGCAAGCCCAACATAGCGTAAAGAATGCGGTGCCAGTGATGAAGGGTGTATCCCGGCTGGTTTAGAAATGCAATGGAATATGATTTTAAAGCTTCCCGGTACTGATCGCCATCCAGGAGATAGCGCGCGTTCAACCGGTAGGCGCCCCCGAGTATCCTCCGCCGGTGCTGCTTCACGAGAGGCGAAAGGTCACTCTGGCGCTCCATCCAGGCAAGCAGACGCATGGATTCATGGCCGAAACCGGTTGCTTGGGAGACGTTCTTCGCTCCGGCATGGTGCCTTGCGGCTGCCAGGATTTTGGGAACATGCCTGATCGGCGCCAGACTGGCGATACGTACCCAAAGGTGGTGGTCTAACATGTAATGATAATCCTGGTCCATCCCGCCCGCCCGGAAAAAAATTTCCCGGCGTATGAACACTGCCGGCTGGCAGATGATGCGGAAGCTCAGGAGGTCCACGAGCTGCCAGTCAGGAAACGCCAGCTTCCTGATCGGTCTCCCCCGCTCATCGATGGTGATCGCATCTCCAAAGACCATCCCCGATTCAGGTCTCTCAGCGAAACACCGTACCGCCTGGCGCACAGCGCCTGGCAGCAGCAGATCGTCAGAATTCAACCAGCCAACGATCTCCCCGCTTGCTCGCTGCATGCCTTTATTGATCGCCTCTGCCTGGCCAGAGTCCGGCTCGGAGACCCACCAGGCCAACCGATCGCTGTATCTATGAAGAATCTCCAGGCTTCCATCAGTAGAACCGCCATCTACCACCAAATACTCGATTGCCGGATAGTCCTGAGCGAGGACCGACTGGAGGGTGAGTTCCAGATATTCTGCCTGGTTGTACGATGGCGTGACGATGGATACCAGCGGGTTAGAATAAGATCCGGTCATTCAACAGATCGCAGCCTGGCCCCTTGTGGACAATTTCGATGGATCGTCGACTGGCCCATTGTGGGCCAAGGATAAGATCGCGGCTGTCATTTCAACGGATTCTTGAGGTCGAAGATCACATATCCTTCTCCCTCCCGAATGACTGGGAAATTATTGTAAAGCAATTCCTTCAGATCGGGCTGTTTGTTCAACTGGTTGATCAAGGTCACCAGAAAGTAGTCCATGTTGCCAGCCTTTGATTCAAACCAGTGCTGGACTGCGATCGGAGGTTTCCCTTTCAATTCGCGGTAATTGAGATGGCCGGTGGGTAGCCAGATTTGTGGCGTGATCCAGCCATAATAAGCCAGGCGATTCCCGTAATCGTGAGTCAACCCGATCACAGCCGATTCGGGTCCCAGGATCTCGCCCAGCTCACGCCAGTACGCTGGTTCGTGGCGGTAGTCCTCTTGAACCATGCCGACTCGTACGTCCCACAGGATGATCAAGATGGCTGAGAACAACAACCCTGTCACAACCCCCTGGACCAGCCATCCAGGTTTCAATTTTGCCAGCGGTCTGAACAGGTATGTGCCGATGGGCGCGAGCGTGAGCGCGAGGATGGCTACCAGGGGAAGGTGATAATACGAGTGGGTCGTGATGTGGTAGTTGAAAGTCATCCCGTAGGCGAAATATCCCAGCCATAGGCCGAGACCAAGCGCACGCGCTCCAGGCGCAGCGAAAAGCATGGCCCCCAACAGTCCCGCCAGGATACTGCTGAAGCCGAGCAGGCCGCTTGCCGTGTCCACCCAATTTACGTAGAATTTTGGATCGCTCCACAGCTCCGGGAATACCCGCCCTTCGAACTGGCTACCCAGCGTGCCCAGCACGTAAACGCCGTAAAAATGATACGCGACAGCTGGAAGGGCGGTTAACAGGGCAACCATCCATACCTGCGGATTGGCGACCGCCTTCCTGAATCCGGAGGTGAATAGAATAAGCCCCCCCACACCAAATACAACCGGAAAAACGGCGACCGCTTTGACGAACACCGCCAGCCCTGCCAGGAGACCGGCAGTAACCGCCCTGCCCCAGGAGGGATTCGTGTGCCAGATGTAAATTCTCCACAATGCCACCAGGAGCAGCATCACCATTAAGGGATCGGGTTGGAAGCTCCGGCTGGCAGTGATCCCGAACGGGACAAAAAGATAGTACGCAGCAGCCAGTACGGCTCCATCCACACTGGTTAGCCCTCTGGCGAGGAGATAGAGCGCAATCCCTCCGAGTATCCAGAAGACGGACGCGTACACCCTTGCGATCCACAGCTGTTCCGAGCCGGCCAATCGGTACGTAAAGGACACGATCGATTCGAATACCAGCGGTTCGATTACCGTCTCCACGGAGTACTGCTCAATGGCCCTTTCCCTTTGCCAACCCAGATCTTCTGGTAGACTGCGGTAGTACAGGCTGCGGGCGATGATCGCCGATCGCAGTTGGCGCGTGGGGTGGAAATCCAGAGGGGGATCGGTCAGGTCGAACAGCCGGATTCCTAGCCCAAGTGCAAACATGACCAGCATAATTGCATTTAGAAGGATCTTCGACCGCCCAAAGAAGGTTTCGTTTTCCAAGGCAACCAATCCGTTTGTCACCGAAACAGCGTCTCGTATTCGACCTTGGGGAATACATTTAACTTTCCACCGACTGTTGCATCCACGACCGCGCGCCCCTCTGAATTGAAAGCTTCTCTGGCCATCCGGTAAGCTTTCTCGGAGGTTTCGAGATCGGGCAGCTGCCAGCGGAATCCTTTCCCGAAATAATGACTGGAGAAGTGGTCAGGGTCATCTCCCTGGGATACCACCGTGGTGTTGGGCTTCCCCTGGGTTGAGAAGTTGTGGTCGACTCCGATCAGGATCACCTGCTGGAATCCCATATAAAAGGCGAGCTGCAAGGCGACGTAGGTCACCGTGGCCCCTTCCCACAACCGTCCCCGGACGTCGCGTGTGAATCGGGGACCGGTGTAAGTCGTATGGAGAAACATGATCGATTCATCCTGGGGAAGTCGCTCCCCACGGGGGAGCACATCTTCAAAATATCTGCGGGATCGCCACGAGAGAAACCTCGGCATATCCAGCTTCAGAATATCATCCCGGCATTGTTCGATGACCAGATCATTGACCGAGAGGTAATAGGTGGTCCGGAAACCCAATTCCGGGAACAGCAGGTAGATCCGGTTCATCCCGAAGGTGATCTCGTCGCGCAACCGGGTGAGATCGGTCTGTTTGAGACTTGGGCCGTTCCCGATGATGAAGCCGCGCTGGCCGCGATGTAAACCCCGATATTCTTGAAGTCGCCGCCGGCTGGCAACCCGCCAGGGGTGAAACATGGCTGCCGGCCACTGTCCGGCGCGGACCAGACCATACCAGCTCCTCCGGGCGAGATCCCTGAGAGGCAGCGGCACAATCCGTCTGAACTCCTCCGGCCTGGGACTTGTCATTCGGTGCTCAACCTCGAGGTTGCCCCACCATCCACGATAAGCGCCTGCCCGGTCATGAAGGACGACTGCACCTCGTCAGCCAGGAAATAGATGGCATGGGCAATCTCGGATGGCTTCCCGACGCGACCGATGACGGTCTTGTTCGCCAGGTTCTCGAGCCGCTCGGGCAGCGTACCCTGCCCGGCATGTCCCCGTGATAACCCGGCGTGGAGCATCGGGGTGTCGACAGCTCCCGGCAGGATTGCGTTGACCCGGATGTGGTCCGCGGCAAACTCGATCGCCATGGCCCGCGTCAATGCCAGCAGCCCGCCCTTGCTGGCCGCGTAGCTGGCGATATTGGCCGAAGTGGCGACCGCGTGCACGGAAGAGACGTTCACGATTGCCCCACCTCCAGCGGCTTTCAGCAGCGGGTGAGCCAGCTTGGCTGCCAGAAATACTGCACGCAGATTGGAAACCATCACCGCGTCCCACTCAGCGACCGATGTTTCCAGCAGAGGCTTGGCTATCTGGATTGCTGCGTTGTTCACGAGCGCGTCCAATGTCTTACTGTAAGCCTGGGCCTGGTCGAAGATGGCTGCAAGATCATCCGGAGAGGAGATGTCCGCCCGGATGAACAACCCTTGCTCGGAAAAAGCCTCGCCAAATTCCGCTCGATCGACGCCGATAACTTTCCAGCCGTATTCTGCAAACAAATGCACGGTTGCTCGTCCAATCCCGCCAGCCGCGCCTGTGATGAGAACGGTCCTTGTTTTCAAAGGCCAACGCTCCTTTAATCCAGCTCATGGTCGGGTATCCCCAACCCCTTGAAAAGATTACGCAGCGTATTCCGGTGAACCCGCTCCCAGGCCGCTGGGCTGGAGTTGGCATTATGCGGTGCCAGCAAGACGTTGTCCATCTGGCGAAGCGGGCTGTCCACAGGCAGCGGTTCAGCTTCGAATACATCGAGAGCGGCCCCTGCCAGCTGCCCCGTCTCCAGGGATCGGATCATAGCCAGTTCGTCGATGACCTGCCCGCGAGCCGTGTTGATGATCAAGCTGCCCGGTTTCATCATCGCTAATGTCTCCGCGTTGATCAGATGATAGCTCGTCGGGTTGAGGTCACAGTTCAGGCTGACGAAATCCGACCGCGCCAGCAAATTCTCCAGCGTCGTCATCTCAACCGAGTGGATCCGCACAAAATCGCTGTCGATCTCCACAATGTCGTTTCCCAGGAGCTTCATGCCGAACGCATGAGCTCTGCGCATCACCGCTTTCCCGATGTGTCCGACCCCGATGACGCCAAGCACACACTCCTTGAGCGATCGAGCTGGCAATTTGTTCCACAACCCAGACTTCATCTGCCGGTCTGACCACGGCAGGCGGCGGGCAAAAGCCAGGATATACCCGATAACCGTGTCAGCCACAGGGTCTGTGAACGCGTCTGGCGTGCGATAGACCTCGATCCCCATCTCTTTCGCCGCATCCCCATCGATCGAATCGATCCCTGTCCCCCATTTTGCGATCACCTTCAACCTCGGCCGGCAGGTCTCCAGGACGCGCCGTGTGAACCGGTCATCCCCGCAGATTGCCCCGTCGAAAAGCCCGGCGTAGGAAAGCAGCTGGTCCTCTTCCAGGCGTTCCACCACGCCGGCTGGAACCAGGGTCTTGATATTGTGCCGGTCAAATATCTCCCTGAATCGGCCAAGCTCCGGGATGAAATAAGGTGCTGAAACCAGGACGGTATACATCAAAGACGACGAATCTCCAAAATTATCCTCTTTCAGATCTGGGGGACCTGTGAGTGAGTAGATATTCCACGATGGAGAAATCCAATTCATCATCAATGTCCCAGGCTTCCGCAGGATCGATCTCGAACATCAAAGGGCGTCCACCGATCCGGTTCCGCCAGCTGACCAGGGTCTGGCGGGTAAAGATGTACAGGCAGGAATTCTCTTCGTAAACTGGAGGCAGGTCCTGGGTGCGCAGCAAAACCGCCGGATCATGGTTGATCGCCTTTCCCTGGGCATCCCACAGTCGGGTCTGCAGGCGCGTCACAGAAAACAACGAGTCGTATTCCGGATAATGTTCCAGAAAAGTCTGCACCGCTCTCGAAACGGTTTCCGGCCTCAGCAGCGGATTGGTGCTGTGTGTTTGCAGATAGTAAGCCGCCTTCACCTGGGTGGAATCATGCAGCAAGATCTCATTCATTGGGATTTCACCAGCCCGCAGGTGTTCCGGGCGTTTGAGGAGTGTCACTTCAGGGAAGCTCTTTTTCACCCCCTCCATAATCACAGGGCTGTCCGTGTCGACGACGATCTCAGCGACCTCCGGACACGACTGAAGCGTGCTGAGGATAAAATGGAATAGAGGCCTGTCACCGATCAGGCGGTAATTCTTCCCCGGGACGCGCTGTGACTCGTGGCGCATGGGGACCAGGGCAACGATTCTCGGTTTCATGTCGGGTCGTTGTACTGGATCGGCTGAATGCTCCGCCCCCGCTCCACATCCGACGATTCCGAAAGTTGGGGGTAATAAAACGTCTTTCTTAATTCCCAGGTGAGCGGACCTGCCTGGTGGAAGCCGCGATAAGTTCCCCAGAATTGCAGAAACCGGAACCACATAATGGAGCTGAGATTACCATACCACCTGCGCTGCCTGGCAGCCTGATACAGGTCGATAGCGATGCTGCTCCCAGCCAGCCGTAGGAAATCGAAGATGCTGAACCGCTCATGCGGGAAGATGCGCTTGAAAGCCATCGCCTCTCTGCGGTACCGGTTATAAACGCCGCGCGGGGTATCTTCATGGACGTGGATGATCTCCGCTTCGGCAATGTAGGCGATTCTGTAGCCTTCTTCGAGAGCCCACTTCGCCCACGCAATATCCTCCAATCCCGACAAGGTCTCATCGTATGGATGCTCTTCCCACAACCCGCGGCGGATCGCAGCGTTCGCGTTATTGCAGAAGGGATTATTTGGTTGGATCCTGGATTTTTGTGGATACCATCGCGCAAATATCTGGTGTTCGGAGAATCTGGTCCTGGAATTGCCTCGCTGCTTCCCATATGCCAGGGCGATCTTTTCGTCTGCAAAGGGAGCGAGCAGGTTCTCAATCCAGTCCGGGTAGACAGGGTACACGTGAGCACTGGCGATCAGGATCAGGTCACCCCGGGCTTCTGAGATCCCCCGGTTCAGCGACCTGCCGAAGGTGAACTCTTCCGGCTGGATGTGATAGACACGCACGGGGAATCCCCACGCTGCTGAGGCGGCTACCTCCAGCGTCCTGTCCGTTGAGCCGGAATCGACCAGGATGACCTCTATAGGCCGGATGGTCTGCTCGGCAAGCCCGGTCAGCAGGCGCCCGATATGCTTCTCTTCGTTATACGCCCTGACCACGACAGAGGGCTGACGAACCGATCGGATCGGGTTTCTATTGTTCACAGTCGCTTACCAGGAAGAATCCTTTTCGTATCCCAGGCGGATCACCAGGTCTCCAGCTTCTTCCTTGAACACTTGCTTATTTCCCTCTGTAAAATGCTCCCGCCAGTTGCCCGGTATGCCTTTTCGGAATGTGCCAGATTTTGCGGGCTGGATCGCCTTTCTGATCCTCGCAACCGCCTGTTCGACCGGCATTCGCGGAGAATATCCCCGTCCTTCAAGATACTCCAGCATCCTGGCGATCGCCGTTTCCTGGTGTAATATCAGATCCTCGAATCGCAGGCAAAGCACTTCAGGATGTTCCATCCAGCCGAGATAGGCCGCATACCTGCTGCTGACGCTCCGCATTTTCAAACCATTCGTGTCCAACCCTTTTATCGCAGCGTTAATTCTCTCCTCGTTTGTGGCGAGCTCCTGCGTGTAATACTCGTGCAGCGCGTGACCGGAATAAATCTCCGTGGCATAAAATACATGCGAGACGATCATATCCCTGGGATCGCGGTAGACGAACACCGTCGCCATGCCCGGCCGGGTGAGCAAAGTGATGAACGGTTCTCTGGCGTGAATGTATCCGTATCGAATGTCCCCGGGGAGCATCCTCTTGATATTTTCACACACTTGGTTCTCCAACAGGATTCGATTGCTCTCTGTCCGGTTCACCGGTGGAAACCCGGGATTAACGAATGGGCCGATGCGCGTCAGACCTTGCAGGACCTGGATGATCAGGTGAGAGCCGGATTTCGGCATCGCGTTGCCCAGCACAGCAGGCGTACGGGAAAGTTCTGCGGCGCCCCAGCGCAAAGCAACTCCTGCACGGCGCAGCCTCCAGCGCCCTGCTTTGAGCCAGTGTTTTATCGACCTGTCCATCAGGTCCGCTTCACCTTGCACACCCCTACCGGTTGGTACTGCGGATCCCAGATCCCCCACGGCATTCCGTTGTCCCCAGATCTGAAGTAGAAGCGCGCCAGGTTATCTCGCAGTTCACGGCAGTCGCGCAAGGAGGCGAGGAGCGAGTCGTATTGATCATAATTCGATTTCACCTCCGGAGGCAGGTCGAAAATCTCCCGCAAAGTCGCTTCGCTGTAGCACCAGCCGCGCGAAGGCTCGTGATACCAGTCCGCATCTCTCGCCGCACACAGTGTTGCCAGGATAGCGCCGCCAGGTTTGAGCACCCGCAGGAGTTCGGACACGACTTTCCTTAAATCCTCTGGAGGGTTGTGTTCCAGCGCTGAAACCGCCACGATTGAATCGACAGACTCATCGGGTATATCCATAAGATGCATCAGGTCCTGGTTGTAAAGGATCACCCTCCCAGACTTGCTTCTCCTACATAAGTTCCTGGAATAGAGCGTGGTTCTGAGTCTGTCCGACAACAGGACAGCCTGGTTTCGTATAATCGCAGGTCCTCTCTCCAGGCTGAAATCAGATTCGCCAACTATTAAATCCCCCTCCCTTAAACCGTGGATTTCGAAACGTTCCTTGAATCTTGGTGGAACGGCAGACCGGTCCATCCGATCCACGCTGATCACCTCAGCGTTGCGACCTGCCAGGTACCACTGCATGATCCCCATCCCGGCTCCGGCGTCGATGATCCGCTTGTTTTCTGCCGGGCCCAGCTGGCTCAATATCCATGCTAGATCGAGCAGGTAGTGCCAGCCGAATTCCAGGCGCAGGCTGTGCGCCAGGCGCTTTAATTCGTTAACTAGGAGTTTTTCCCTGGACAGCAGGTCCACAGTCAGGATTTCTAGACGATCTTCCATCTGTCTAATTACTGTCCATCAGAAAAGGTCTACCATGAACGATCCCATCGACCAGGATCCTGATTGTCGCCGAAGTCTCCGGCTTGAGTTGCTGCCAGGAAAAGGGCTTCAGGCGCACGAACCCGGGACGAGTGTCCTGCTCCAGGAATTCCTCGAAAGGCAAGGAAGCTTTAAAGATTTGATAATACATGAACTTGCGTGCGTTGTCGCGAGAGACTGGTTGGAGGCGGAGGGGGGTTCGCGTGCTCAGGAGCTCCTCTGCCCTTCGCCTGAATTCTTCTTCGCTCGTGGGAGTGATTACAATGCCGTATGAAGAATACCTGGCTCTCCCCCCGCACAAGACCACTTTGCCGAGCAACGCTGCCTCCAATCCAATCGAGGAGTTGTACACCATCACGAATTTTGACCGTTCGATCAATTCGTAAGAGCTCAGCCGTTCGTCTGAATTGACGAAGATCACATTGGGTCTGGACTCGACGTGATTGGTCCTGACCCAATCCCGCACGCTTTCCCGGCTCTGCTTCCCTGGGCGAATTTCATCCGGGTGAGCGCGGATCACAAAGAGAGTCTCCGAGTGCTCTTTCGTCAGCTCGTGCACCGCGTCCAACCAGTCGAACATATCCTGGAAGATATTATTCGCATGGACCTGGCTGGTATCGTAGATGACGTTGGTGAACACCGGGACTATTTGCGCAAACCGTTCCGCTTTCCGCAGGAATTCCTGGTCCAGTGGCTGAATGTCCGGCCAAAATTGAATGCCAGCCATCGTAAATTTGCCCTGGAATCGCCTCTCGAGGTAAGCATCGAGCTGCGCATGTTGGTCCTCAGTCAATTCCAGCCCCGGGGGGATCTCGAGGGGATAGGCAGTTGCGTCTTTCTCGGTGAAGAATCCTGAAAAAGGTCCGAACCCCACTTCGTGGGTGATCACCCGCAGGCCGCGCCGCCGGGCTACCCAGCGCGCGACAGCCTCCGGAAATAAAATTCCGTTGAAGACAACGACGGCCGCCGGATCGACTTCATCGAGGAATCTGGCAAATTCGTTCGCCACACGCCAGGCAGAGAGGACATATTCGCCGAAAAGAAACCGGGTCGAGTCATCCTCCAACAGATTGTGCCGGCGGAGCGCCCAGCGGAGCGATGGCAGCACCAGCTCGCCCAGAGGGAGCATGACTTCATCACCGGCGATCTTCATCGGAAATTCAAAATTTATTAAATTTGCAACGCCCAGATCCGTGAGTGCATACTTTACTGCCCTGTCCTCCGCATAATCAAACCACACCACAGGAGCATGTTTGAATATCCTGCCTGATTGGTCGATGCAGGCTTTGCAAGGCGGCCTCTGCGCCGGATCGTCTTTATTTGTCCCGAGAACGCACCGGCTCATCCCGGCATGGCAGGCGAAATAGACCACCGGATAACCGGCAACCTGAAGTCCACATGCCGCCAAGTAATTGAACGCTGCGTTCAGGCTCATCCCAACCAGCCGCGTGGACGCGACGAAAAACGCGACTGTCGGTTTGGCTCCGTCCGGTTTCGCTTTGAGGAGCAGCTGCCTGTTCAACCTCGCCAGGCGCCGGTGCGCGGTCGAGGTTGACAGCCGGTCTTTGATGACTTTGCGTAAAGACCTTCTCGCCATCCCTCGAATCAACTGGAAATCGCTGGTGAGGGCTGCACCGCTTTAAAGTAAGCTTCCGAAAGCCGGTGGATCGCGATCACAAACCCTTCGCTTCCACGCTGGTGGCCGCGCCAGATCTCCGGGATCATGGTGTCTTTATACCCATCGCGCTGTCCGGCGCCGATTGCCTGGAAGAACCGCACCCAATCGATCGTACCTTCTCCAATTTGCAGC
>CAYQDF010000034.1:0-29458 GCA_964416175.1 uncultured Anaerolineaceae bacterium | reverse complement strand
CTGGAATACCATCCTCGAGAGATCAAATCTCTCCTGCAGCCTTTGGAGGAAAATGTAGCGGACGTGGTCTTCGGATCTCGATTCCTGGGTGCGCCACGCCGTCCGGTGATGTTTTGGCACATGGTTGCCAATAAAATACTCACATTCTTGACAAACATCCTGTATAACAATATCCTTACCGACATGGAAACGGGTTACAAAGTATTCAGGCGGGGTGTCGTTGAAGGCATGCAGCTGCGGGCGAACAGATTTGATTTTGAACCAGAGTTCACAGCGAAGGTATTAAAGAGAAAAGTCCGTGTATTTGAAGTCCCCATCACATTTAACCCCAGGGATTACAACGAAGGAAAGAAGATCGGTTTGAAGGATGCTTTCCAGGCTGTGTGGACGTTGATTAAATACCGGTTTGTGGATTGAAAAGGAGCTCAATCCGGCTTCCCGGCGGGTTTCAGATCGCGGACGTTCAGCTGCAGGGTTTTTCGACCGTTATATTCATTGACTTCGTAGGTGTACATCACATCCACGGCGGGTGGAAGATTCCGCCACCAGTGTCCCATGCGGAAGGCGATCGCGTCGTATGTGATCCAGCCGTCGGTCAAAGCCAATTTGAGATGCGCTTCATCCTTGCCGACCGGGCGTGCGTGAACGATCCGCAGGTCACGGGAAACGAAGACTGCTTTGGGATTCTCGACGCCGGTCGGTTCGAGCAGCTCCAGGTAGGGGAGGAGGTCCGGGGTGAGCTGGGACAGGGGGATTTCTGCGTCCGCGGTCATCATGGGCGTTAAGTCCTCTCGCTTCAGCTTTTCTTCGGCGATCGCTTTCAACCGCTCAACAAGTTTATCCAGGTTTTCGTTTTTCACGGTAAAACCAGCTGCGGCCGCGTGTCCTCCATGGTGGGTGAGTAAATCCTGACACATATCGAGGGCTTCGGTGATGTGGAACTCCGGGATGCTGCGGCATGAACCGCGGGTGAACTGAGCTCCCATTTGTGCGACGATTGCCGGGCGGTAATATTTTTCTGATAGCCGCGAGGCGGCCAGCCCCACCACCCCGGCGTTAAAATCGGGATGGGCGGCGAACAGCAGCAGCGCTTCCGGGTCCTCAGTAAACGCCAGTGTTTCTGCCGCCTCCTGGATCTCTTTCGTAAGCCGCTGCCGCTCCCGGTTTTGTGTTTCCAGCTGCTGGGCCAGGGTCCCAGCTCGGCTGATATCCTTTGTTGTCAGGAGCTCAAAGGCAGCCCGAGCTGATTCCAGTCGTCCGGCTGCATTTAGACGCGGACCCAGCACGTAGCCGATATTCTCCGCGGTGATCTCTCTGGAGCTCAGACCAGCGGCTCCGATCAGGGAGAGCAACCCCTGCCGCTGCGGCGACCGGATCACGATCAAGCCTGCCCGGACAAGCGCACGGTTTTCCCCCACCAGAGGAGCGAGGTCTGCCACTGTGCCGAGGGCGACCAGATCAAGCAGGTCGCTGGTTGTAATGGTGCGGCCCAGAGCCTTCCTGGATACCTCCTTTTCATCCAGCAGCGCCTGGGCGAGTTTATACCCCAGCCCTACGCCTGACAGGTTTTTGTCGGGGTAGGTATCGTTCTCCTGTTTTGGGTTAATGATGGCTGTTGCGGCAGGGAGTTCTTTTCCCGGGTGGTGGTGGTCGGAGATGATCAGATCCAGCCCGAGCTGCCTGGCGTGTTCTGCCTCAGCGATCGAGCGAATACCACAGTCGACGGTCACAACAAGGTCTACTCCCTGCGCTTTGAGCTGGTCGATCGCATCGATGTTGAGTCCGTATCCTTCATCGAACCGATTGGGGATGTATCCAACGGCTTCGCCGCCGAGCGAATTCACGACTTCGAAGAGCAGGGCGGTTGCGGTCACGCCGTCTACGTCGTAATCGCCGTATATCGCAATTTTTTGACCGCGCGCGATTGCCCAAGCTATCCGGGAGGCTGCCTCTGGGACTCCGGAGATTTTGAATGGATCGGTATCATGCGCGGTCCTGGCGAACAGATAATCTTCAATTGCCTCCCGGGTTGAGTAGCCGCGGACAAACAGGATCTGACGGAGAAGTTCAGGAAACTGGGCGAGAGATTCGTCTGCTTCTTGAGGGATCCTGTCGGGTATCACCCAGTGTTTTTGAATCGGCAGCATATTGATCTATAACAGTATAGCACAGCAGGGAAATAACCGCAGATCATCACACAGGAAAATTGGATTGGCGTTGACGATCAAATAAAAGACTGCTATCATGAATATATATGAATGAGCAGGTAAGTCCTGGTTGGTTCGAGCAATTGAGGGGGCGAATCGTCCAATCTTTGCGCTGGTTGACTCCTGGCTTAGGCGTTAAACGCTGGTTGTTCTTGATACTGCTCGGCACCACTCTCCTGGGGGTTGGGCTGGCGATTTTGATACTCGATGTTTATCGGACAGCGCCTGACACCTGGTGGCTGCCGATCCTATCCTGGGCTTCTCTGCGCTTCCTGGCCCGCCCGTTGCGGGCGCTCATCTTTGGCGGTCTTGGAGCGGCCCTGGTGTTGGGCGGCATCTGGGGGATCAACCGGTCCTTGATGGCCCCCTTCTTGAGGCCAGGCCGGCGGGTTGTGGAAGCGCTCGCCGGTCACCGGCGGCGGGAACGCGGCCCCCGCATTGCAGTCATCGGGGGAGGCCACGGGCTGGCGACCCTGCTGCGCGGCTTGAAAGCGTACTCGAACAACATCACCGCGATCGTCACCGTCGCGGACGACGGGGGTTCTTCCGGGATGCTGCGGCGGTCCCTGGGTGTCTTGCCGCCGGGAGATCTCCGGAACTGCCTGGCAGCACTCTCCAACGACGAAGCCCGGCTGACGCAGCTGTTCCAGTACCGTTTTCCGAATGGTTCGACTGGACTGGAAGGGCATTCCTTCGGCAATCTGTTCATCACAGCGCTGGCTGAGATCACCGGCAGTTTCGAAGAGGCGATAGCAGAATCCGGGCGCGTCCTCTCGATCAGCGGGCAGGTGCTGCCCTCAACCCTGCACAACGTTCGCCTCGTTGCAGATGTTATGCTCCCTCACGTGGTCGCGGAAGTCAGGGTGGAGGGGGAAAGCCAGATCCCGGAGAGTCCGGGGAGTGTCCGCCGCGTGTGGCTGGAACCAAACTCCCCCTCCGCCTTTCCACAGGCGATCCAGGCGATCCTGGCCGCGGACCTTGTGATAGTTGGACCCGGTAGCCTCTACACCAGCATTCTTCCCAACTTGCTCGTCCCGGACATCGCCGATGCGATCCGCTCCAGCCGGGCTTTGAAGCTTTACGTGTGCAACGTCGCCACACAGCCCGGGGAAACCGATGGCTACTCCTGCGGAGATCATATCCGGGCTATCGAAGAACATGTCGGTATGAATTTATTCGACATTGTCATCTGCAACACCGAATTTTCTCCCGATCTGCCGGTCGACATCGACTGGGTGAAGCCAGATCCGAACCTGGAATTGTATTACCCGGTACACTGCGGCAATTTTGTGGATTCAGTCAGGCCATGGCGGCACGATGGAGAGAAGTTAGCCAGGACAGCGATCGACTTGTTGGAAGAACGAACGGGTCCCCTGGTCGATTAGTTTGCGATTAATTTCACATTTTAATTTTAAATCCGCGGTTATAAGCGTATAATTCAGCGGATTGTAAATTGCACCTTGCCAGGTGTTTAATCAATACGATACCATCAATACCTAACGGAGGTTAATATGACAGTCAAAGTCGGTATCAATGGATTTGGCAGGATCGGACGCCAGGTCCTCAAGGCAATCCGGGATTACCACGCCAGCGAGCTCGAAGTCGTTGCATTCAACGATATTGGTGATTTGAAGACTATGGCTCACCTGTTGAAGTACGACTCAAATTATGGTCGCTTCGATGGTACGGTGGAAGTAGGCACCGACGAGCTGATCGTCGATGGCAAGCCGGTAAAAGCTTTCAGGGAGACCGATCCGGGAAATATCCCCTGGAAGGACCTCGGGGTGGAAATCGTTGTCGAAAGCACCGGGATTTTTACGGTGAAGAAGGATGGAGTTAACAAGAAAGGAAAAGAGGTCAAAGGGGCGGAAAACCACATCACCAGGGGCGGCGCGAAGAAGGTTATCATCAGTGCTCCTGCGGAGGGCGAAGACCTGACGGTGGTCCTGGGCGTCAACGACGAAAAATATGATCCTGCGATCCACCACGTTGTCTCAAACGCATCCTGCACGACCAACGGTCTGGCCCCCGCGGTCAAAGTCGCGCATGATAAGTTCACCATCAATCGGGGGTTGATGACGACGATCCACGCCTATACGAACGACCAGAAAATTCTTGACCTCCCCCACAGCGATCTACGGCGGGCGCGAGCTGCCGCGCTCAGCATCATCCCCACCTCGACGGGTGCGGCCCGGGCGCTGAAACTGGTCATCCCGGAGATGGATGGCAAGCTGGATGGATACGCTCTGCGCGTCCCAACGCCGACCGTCTCGATCATCGACCTGACCGTCGAACTGGCAACTCCAACGACGACCGACGAGCTCCGCCAGGCGTACCGGGATGCAGCAAACGGTCGGTTGAAAGGCATCCTGGCCGCAGTCGAGGAGCCGTTGGTGAGCGTTGATTTCAAGGGCGACCCGCACAGCTCGCTGGTGGATCTACCACTGACAATGGTGCTTGGCAAAGGCCCGGGGACGATGGCGAAGATCGTTGCCTGGTACGACAATGAATGGGCTTATTCGGTCCGCACTGCGGATCTGGCCGCGATGATGGCGAAGCATCTTTAGAGCTTTTTTGCAGGGCGTGGAACAGGGCAGGGTTGATGTTCCACGCCCTCGCGTCTGGAGCAACCTATGTTCAACAAGAAATCCATCACGGATGTCGATGTTGCTGGAAAGAAAGTGCTCGTCCGGGTCGATTTCAACGTGCCGATCAAGAATGGGCAGGTGGGCGACGACACCCGCATCCGGGCTGCACTCCCCACGTTGGAATATCTCCTGGAACACGGAGCTGCATTGATCCTCTGTTCCCACCTCGGGCGACCCAAAGGTGAGGTTATGCCTGAATTCTCTCTCAGGCCGGTCGGCGAGCACCTTGGAAAATTACTGGGACGGCAGGTCAAATTCGTGGAGGAAGCTGTCGGACCAACAGCTGCACAGGCGGCAGCTGCCCTCCAGCCGGGTGAGGTGCTTCTGCTTGAGAACACCCGCTTTCACCCAGGAGAGACGAAGAACGACCCCGAGATGGCGCGGCAGCTCGCGGCACTCGCGGATCTATACGTGAACGACGCGTTCGGGTCCGCTCACCGGGCTCACGCTTCGACCGAAGGGGTGGCGAAATTCCTGCCGGGCGTCGCCGGGTTCCTGATGGAGAAGGAAATCCGGTATTTAGGCGCAGCGATTGATAAACCGGCGCGTCCGTTCATCGCCATCCTGGGAGGCGCCAAGATCAGCGATAAGATAGGCGTGATCCGCAATCTGCTCTCCAAGGCTGACCGGGTGCTGATCGGCGGGGGCATGGCGAACACCTTCTTAAAGGCGCAGGGCCTGGCCGTCGGCGACTCCCTGGTCGAGGACGATGTGCTCGACGTCGCCCGTGAGCTGATCGCCATCGGCGGCCAGAAGCTGAAATTACCGGTCGATGTGGTTATCGCGGCCCGTTTCGAAGCCGACGCCAGGATGAAGGTGATTAAAACCGGGCCGGTCCCGGAGGGTTGGCGGATCCTGGATATTGGCCCGGAAACTGTCGCTCAATTCAGCAAGGAGCTGGCTGACGCAGGCACTGTCGTCTGGAATGGTCCCATGGGCGTTTTCGAGTTCCCAAGGTTTGCAATGGGGACCTTCGAGATCGCCAAAGCGGTTGCGAATTCGAAAGCAACCTCCATCGTCGGCGGCGGGGATTCGGTCGCTGCTGTCAGCCAGGCGGGCCTGACTGACCGGATCACGCATATCTCGACCGGCGGCGGCGCCTCCCTGGAAATGCTGGAGGGGATCGTACTGCCGGGTCTCGCCGCGCTTCAGGATAAATAGTCCAGTGTCTTGGGAGATTGCATGATGCGCACACCGCTGGTAGCCGGGAACTGGAAGATGCACAAGACCGTCGCCGAGGCTCGCCACCTGGTATCAGAGATGGTGCCTGCTCTACAGCCAATTTCATCTGTGGAAAAGGTCCTTTGCCCGCCCTTTACAGCCATTCTCCCAGTATCCGCCTTACTGGAGGGAACGGATATCAAGCTTGGCGCTCAAAACCTGTTCTGGGAGACAGCCGGAGCTTACACCGGTGAGATCTCTCCGGCAATGGTGAAAGAATTCTGCCAGTACGTCATCATCGGACACTCCGAACGAAGGACCTATTTTGGCGAGACAGACCAGACTGTGAACAAGAAAGTGCACGCAGCCCTTGCGCATGGGATTATTCCGATCCTGTGTGTTGGGGAAACACTGGAAGAAAACGAAGCGAACCGGACTTTTGAAGTCGTATTCCGGCAGGTCAAGTCTGGACTGGAGGGGGTTGAGTGGGGAGAAGGCGCGGAAGCCGGGGAAAACCTGGTCATCGCGTACGAACCGGTTTGGGCCATCGGCACCGGGAGAGCGGCGACGCCGCTGGGCGCCAACGATGTTGTCAGGCAGGTCATCCGTCCCGCCCTTTCCGAGCTTTTCGGGGAGCATCCTTCTCAAATGGTCCGTGTGCTTTATGGAGGATCGGTCAACTCCGACAACGCTGCCGAGTTTTTCAAGGAAACGGAGATTGACGGCGCTCTGGTCGGTGGAGCAAGTCTGAAAGCTCGAGAATTTATTCAGATCGTGCAAGCCGCCGCGCTGTGACGGGTGAGATCCGCATTCTGGCCTGGTTCTTTCTGATCCTGGTCGTCTTAAAGGTGCTTCAGCAGCGGTTACACTTCGAGATTCAGGCCTGCTTCTTGTTAATCACAAGGCGAGCTGACCTGGCGCTGGCGTTATTCTCCATTTTGTTTTTTCCCGGCGTCCTCCTGCACGAATTGAGCCATTTCGTGGTCGCGAAAATCCTGGGCGTCCGGACCGGACGGATCTCCCTCCTCCCCGAAATGCGCTCGGAAGGCAAGCTGCGCATGGGTTATGTCGAGACAGGGAAAACGGACATCATTCGAGATGCGTTGATCGGATTGGCGCCCCTCGCCATGGGAGTTTTGATCATCACGGTGATCTTGGTGGGCTTTTTAGATTTTTCTGTCTTTACGCCGCTTCCCTCTATTGCCGGTTTTGGGGAGGCATTAAAAGCTGTGCAGCAGATATCCCGCCAGCCTGATTTCTGGGCCTGGTTTTATCTCATCTTTGTCATCAGCAGCACCATGTTTCCATCGGAATCGGATCGCCGGGCGTGGTTTCCACTGTCTGTGGTGGCTCTCTTGTTGGTTGCGCTGGGGCTGTTGATGGGGATAGGACCGTGGCTCCAGGCAAATCTGGTGCCGGGGATCGCGAGTTTTTTCCAGGTCATGACGGTTGTTCTCGGGGCATGCCTCGTCATCCACGCCGGTCTGTTGATTCCTTTTTGGGTCATCGAGAGGTTATTGAGTCGGTTGACAGCGATGCGTGTAACTTAGCCTGGTGAAAAATCCGGCTCGTTTGTGTTAGAATAAGCCAACATACTGGAAGGTGAGATCCAGACCAGATAAAGATAACTCGTCGACACATCGGAGAGGTGAAAGATCCCACGAGGGTGTTTTTTTGTTGCCCGGGATCAACCCACTCAGCGGTGGGGACCATTAACTCGATGGAAATTCACTGAGGGAACAAGAGTCAAAGGAAACAGGTGCTATGGGCGATTCAAAATTTAACACGTTGGAAGCAAATGAGACATTCAAATCCCTGACGTTCCTTGATTCCGGGCAGGTCCAGATGATCGATGAAGCCCTGGCAGCCCTCGGCGATTATGGAGAGCTGCGTTTGATCGTCGAGAAAGGACGCCTCCGGTTCGTCGTGACGCAGAAAAGCTTCGACGCGCTGAAATGGCAGCCAGGTACGCTTGTTGATCCGGCAAAAAGAATTCAAACCTAATATCAATAGTCAGGAATCGAACAATTTTATCGCTTGAATTGAGGTCGAATCATGGCGATCCATTGGTACGCCCTGCGGAGTAAACCTCGGAAGGAGGAGGTGCTGTGGCGCCAGTTGGTCGCGCAGAAATACGAGGTATATTTTCCGCGCCTGCGGGTAAATCCGGTCAATCCCCGCTCGAGAAAGCTGCGGCCGTATTTTCCGGGCTACATGTTCGTCCACACCGACCTGGATGAAGTTGGCCTCTCGACCTTTCAATGGATGCCGCACGCGGTCGGTTTGGTGAGCTTTGACGGTGTACCGGCGGACGTACCGGAGAACCTGATTCACGCGATCCGCAGGCGAGTGGACGAGATCGCCGCCGCAGGCGGAGAATTCTTCGACGGGTTGAAACCTGGCGACGCAGTCCGAATCAACAACGGGCCGTTTGAAGGTTACGAAGCGATCTTCGATGCCCGGTTACCCGGCACGGAAAGGGTCAGGGTTTTGATCCAGATGTTGAGCGACCGCCGCATTCCTGTCGAGCTGAAGGCGGGGCAGGTGCAGCGGAAAAAGTGAGTGTGTCAGCAGGCAGACGCACTACCTGATCCTTCGTGAGCAGTCGGTAATCCGTCGCTCAATCTAGAAATATTAGGGGACCCTGGAGACAGGGTAATCGGTACAGGGTGTGAGTGGGTGAATGCCGGGTTTCCCGAATTCTGATGAATGTCGGAAGGGCGGAGCGCGCCTGATCCACAGATTGCACCGAAAACCCGTGGCACGCAGATTCACCCGCGGATTCATCCTGAGTGAGGTGCGGTGTAAAAAGCCCAGCCGGGAGGATGGCTGGAGCAAGCCTTTGGGGTTTGACATTCAAGATGGAAATGATAAACTTGATTGAAATTTGCAAAATTTTGGCGTTTTTTGCAGAGATTGTGGGTAGATAGAGGAATAATCATTGCCTAGAGCGCTTATTACCGGGATAACAGGTCAAGACGGATCATACCTGGCAGAATTGTTGTTGTCGAAGGGATACGAGGTGCATGGTTTGATCCGGCGGGCGAGCACGTTCAACACGCAGCGCATCGACCACATCTACCACGATCCGCACAATGGCGTGCCGGATAAATTGACGTTGCATTATGGGGACGTCTCGAATACCGGCAACCTGACTGACCTGATCTACAACGTGCGGCCCGACGAGATCTATCACCTGGCGGCGCAAAGCCATGTCCGCGTCAGCTTCGACATGCCGGAGTACACCGGCGATGTAACCGGGCTGGGCACCATGCGCGTTCTGGAGGCGGTCCGCAAGAGCGGCATCCAAGCCCGTTTCTACCAGGCCTCCTCGAGTGAAATGTTCGGCAGCGCGCCAGCCCCCCAGAATGAATCCACCCCCTTCCAGCCGCAGAGCCCTTATGCCGCGGCGAAAGTTTTCGCTTACTGGACCACCAAAAACTACCGGCTGGGCTATGGGATTTTCGCCTGCAATGGGATCCTCTTCAACCACGAATCCCCTCGCCGGGGTGAGACCTTCGTCACGAGAAAGATCACCCGCGCCCTGGCTTCCATCCTTGCTGGAAAGCAGAGATATCTCTACCTGGGAAACCTGGAAGCGAAGCGGGACTGGGGATATGCACCGGATTACGTGGCGGCGATGTGGAAGATGCTCCAGCTGGACGAACCTGACGACTTCGTGATAGGGACCGGTGAAACGCACTCGGTGCGCGAGTTCCTGGACGAAGCGTTCGGCTACGTTGGTTTGGACTGGCGGGAGTATGTGCGCATCGACCCGCGCTACTTCCGGCCAAATGAAGTCGATTTCTTGATGGCGGATTACGGCAAGGCGCGGCAGGTACTAAAGTGGGAACCGCGCGTGTATTTTAAAGACCTGGTGCGGGTGATGGTCGACGCCGACCTGGAGATGGCCGGGCTGGAATCGCCAGGCGAGGGCCGGCGTATCCTGGAGGCTCACCACGGGAAGTGGCATCGCTGGGAGAGCCAGGTGCAATCCTCATCAAGCAATTAAGTTCGAATCTCGGGAATTGCGTGCAGAGATGAACTCGCGGCTGCGGGTCTTGTTGCTCATAATCGGTCTGATCACGTTAATTGGTGTAGCTTACCTTGTAACACCGAAGATCCTGAGCCTGTACTTCCAAATCAAGGGCGGGCAATTGATCAATAATGCTTTGAAAGTTGTGGAAGATATCCCCGATCTCAATGTAACCTGTAAAGCACTCCCCGAATCAAGGCGCGGCGTCCAGGCTCGGGTCAATGAGTCTATAATCTTGCTCACGCGATCGTTGGAATTCAATGGAGCGAATGCGCAGGCAAACCTATTGTTAGGACGGGCTTATTGCCTGAATGGTGATCCAGCTGCTGCAGAACATTACTACCGGGTTTATATCGATTTGAGAACTAACAATCCGTTGGGGCACATTGGACTTGGCTTTACCCGTGAAGCCCTTGGGGATCCAGCCTCAGCTGTTCAAGCATGGAAGACTGCTGGATTGACAGCAGATTATTTCGTAGAGGCTGGAAATGAGGCTGTACAGGAAGAGAGGTTTGAGGATAGTTTGAGATGGTTTGAAAGAGCAACCTGGATGGACCCTGATCTGGCGCAGGCCTGGCTTCAATTAGGCTTAGCGTATGATCAGATGGGTCAATCAGAACAAGCATTGGCAGCTTTTCAGACCGCTTGGGACCTTGACTCGGCGATCAGCACATCTGCGCTGGCAAACAACTTGACAGAAAGAGAAGATTACCAAGGAGCTGAAGATGTCTTAGACCAGGCATTGATGACTCATCCAGAATCACCGAATCGCCTGGACTGGTTCCGCACTCTGGGGATGGTTACCTGTTCTTTAGAGAAATGGGATAAGGCAGCAAGTGTATATGAGCGTGCAATTGAAGAATTTCCTGAGCAACCTGACCTGTATATCGAATTGGGACTCGTTTATTACGAACGGGGTGATGATCTGGATACAGCTTTGAGCCAGATCGAAAAAGCGATCGATTTGAACAGGCAATCTGGAGACGGTTATTTCGCCTTGGCAAGATTATTGACCCAAGCTAATCGATATGATGAGGCTGATGAGTATTATCAGGCTGCGATTCAACTCGCACCACAAAATCGATGGTACATGGTCTCGTGGGGCGATAACGCTCGCCTGTCTGGTGATCTGTCAACTGCAATATCTATTTACCGCGATACAATTCAGAAATTTCCTGAATTCGCCAATGCTTATTACCAAGTAGCGCTTGCTTATCGCCTGAATGGGGAGACAGACCAGGCGGTTGCGGCTATCGAAAAAGCAATGCAACTCATGAATCCACCGGTCGTTCAAATTTACGTTCGAGCGGGGGAGATTTACCGCTGGGCGGGATTGGGTGAAAAGGCGATCACTGCGTATCGCCAGGCCTTGATCCTCGATCCAAATAATCCAACGGCAAAACGCGGGCTGGCGTTGCTGGATTCTGAATGAATTGCAATTTCCTCGGAAACAACAAACCAATAAATTATTGGGAATTAATAAGTCTTTCTTCTCAAGAGAAGGCTTGTGGGTAGTTCATGTTCATCTACACCAGGTTTGTTAAGAAATTCGCAGATCACCGTAAGCCAACAACCCTCGCCGCGAGATATCGTAAGAAACGGTTCATTTTATTTCAAACTCTTACTGGATCCCTAGATGGACCCCTTACAATCCTGGATGTCGGTGGAACGGAACGTTATTGGAACAGAATGCTTGATTCAACAAGCAGCCCTCATAAAGTGATCCTTTTGAATAGATTTGCCCAACCAATAAATCGCCCAAACTTCTACTCTCTGATCGGCGATGCCAGAGATATGAAGCAATTTGCAGATAAAGAGTTTGATATTGTATTCTCGAATTCCGTAATCGAACACGTTGGCACATATGAAGATCAACGCAAGATGGCGGATGAGATAAGGCGGGTTGGAAAACGGTATTTTATTCAAACTCCAAATCGCTATTTCCCAATCGAACCGCATTTTTTGTTCCCTTATTTTCAATTTCTACCGGTAAAGATTAAATGCTGGCTCATTCAACATTTCGATTTGGGCTGGCGGAAGAAAACACCGGATTATCAGAGCGCCATGGAGATCGCAAAAGAAATCAGATTGTTGAGTAAAAGAGAATTTGTAAATCTTTTCCCGGAAGGACGGCTGGTTGAAGAGCGTTTCCTGGGTGTCGTCAAGTCTTTTACGATCTACTTCGGCTGGTGATTAACGTGATTAACGAGTAAGAATCTTTGCATTCAAGAATCTCTCCAATAATCAATTGGAGAACTGGTTAACAATGATTATCAGTCACAAGTACCAATATTTATTCGTCGAAATCCCTCACACCGCCTCGACTGCGATTAGCAATGAGTTGTGTGAGAATTATGGGGGAGAGTCGATTTATCACAAACACGAATTGTATGAGAGTTTTTTACGCAAAGCAACACCTTCGGAGAAAAACTATTTTGTATTTACTTGCATCCGTAACCCAATGGACATCGTTGTAACCCGTTATTTTAAGCGCAAGGAAAATCACCAAGGTTATTTTACAAATCCCAATTATTGGCGTGAACATGGAGGGCATTTATCAAGAAAAGCGCGGCGAGAATTCGAGTTCATCGTCAATAACAGGAAGGATTTTGCAGATTACTTTCTTAAGTTTTACAGACTCCCCTTCGATCATCGTGGGAGTCCTCACCCTGATAATTTTGATTACATCATCCACTTTGAATATCTCCAAATGGATTTCTCTGCTTTATTGAATCGATTAGGAATTCCCCAGATAAGGCCAATCCCGTTGATCAATAAAACGTTGGGAAAGGAAAATAATTACTTGGATTGTTATTCATTAAAAACCAGAAAACGAGCCTCATGGGTATTTGGCCCATGTATGGAATTGTGGGGGTATGAATTTCCGGCAGATTGGCAGATCGCCCGTGTTTCCCCAATCAGCAAAATCGTATTCTATATGTTTCAGTATTATCGAAAAAAGATCCACGATTTCCAGTAACCACCACAACTACCCAATTATTAGATAAATTCTGGTTTGGACCCGGATTCAAGTGCTACGCAAACTAATCCATCCTGGAGAACAAGATCCCGATAATAAAGGTCGAGTTATAAGAAATTCAGGAGTGATTTCATTATTTAATACCTTGGGATTTGCCAGTGCGCTGTTAGTGGATATTTTTGTCGCTTCTAGATTCGGCTTAAGCAAGGCAACGGATGCATTTTTTATCGCTTACACTCTTCCTCAAGTGCTGTATTCAATCATTCTCGTATCTTTCAACGTGGTTTTAGTACCGTTGTTCACACGAGTATCTATAGAAAAGGGTCGGGAGGGACTTTGGATAGTTAGTAATCACATGATCAACCTGAGTTTGGTTGTTTTCTTTTGCATCGGGTTGTTCGGAGTATTCGCATCGCCGATCTTAATTCAAATCCAAGGTGCTGGATTGGATCTTGAGACGCAAGAGTTAGGGATCTCATTGAATCGAATCCTTTTCTTGTTAGTAATACCGCTGGGAGGGATTGAAGTAACAAAGGCAATCCTAAACTCTTTGAGAGAATTTGCCTTTCCAGCGGCATCCACCTTGTTGTTGAATTTGACGACGGTAGTGATTCTTATCTGCTTCCCTGGATTAGGCATACATGCGCTGGCTATCGGATATGTCTGTGGATTTTGGTTCGAATTGTTCGTTCTTGGAATCGTTCTGATCAGTAAAGGTTATCGATATAAATTCATGTTATCGATCAAGGACCCGTATGTGAAGAGCGGGTTCAACCAACTCCGGTATCCTTTCTTGGGCGCCGTATTTGGGCAAAGTAATATTATCCTGGAAAGATTCTTGGCGTCTTTCTTGCCGGTTGGTCTCGTTTCTGCACTCGGCTATGCGCGGAGAATCCTGACAGCAGTGAATCGAATTTTCTTATCGAGCATCTCCACAGCATTTCTCCCGAGGTTAGCCAGCCAATTCACAAAAAATAACTTATCGGAATATAAGTCATCTCTTTCCCTCGCGTTTCGATTATCTATATTCACATCCTTTCCCATTTCTGCCGGGGTCATCGGGTTAAGTGTTCTTCTTGTCGACGTCCTCTTCGGTCGTGGAGCGTTTGATTATGATGCGACCATTTCTACAGCCGGATTGTTGAGCATTTTTATCTTAAGTGTTCCCCCAAGCGCGATTTATCAGATATTGAACACAGCATTCTACGCCTCAGGAGATCCGAAGACTCCTTTCAATAATCGGGTTATCGTGCTGCTTATTAATGTGGTTCTTGATATTACATTGTTCTATTTCTTAGGTGCCCATGGGTTAACAATCGGTTTTTCCCTCGCGTGGATCCTTGGAACAATAATCATTGCACACAGCTTAAACCGCAAGATGAATTATCTTAATAGAGAGCTGGTTACATTTGGGGTGAAGATTGGGTTGGCTTCTTTATTGATGGGAGTCTTGGTGTACTTAGCCCAGAGCTGGTTGATTGGAGTCAGGCCGGACATGCTTATTCGATTTTTAGAATCTGGGATGTGGTTAGGATTAATAACAGCATTCGGTGCTGTGGTATTCTTCCTGCTGGTCTTCTTGATGAAGGTCAAAGAAATCAGGCGGGTCTTAAGATTTGTACGTTAGCTGAACTCTCTTAATCTTTCCCTAATTCAGAATTGGATAATCGAATTGCTTGGCTCACTCGATGGTGAATGATATCAATCCTGTAAGAATCCTTTACATCGCAGGCGAAACCCGGAGTGGGAGTACTATCCTCGGAAACATCCTGGATCAAATCGATGGGTTCTTCTTCGCAGGAGAACTGCTGAACATCTGGAGATATTTCCTCATCGAAAACAGGCAGTGCACATGCGGGAAAGACCCTGCCCAATGCGAGATCTGGCAGCCAATCATCCGAAGAGCTTTTGGAAAATACGATGAGCAGTTTCCTGCTGTCATGGAGCAGCACCGCCTCCAAAGCAACTACAACCGGTATCTCCCTTACTATTTGCTTCCATTCTTGCACAGGAAATTCATCGCCAAGCATCGCAACTATCTGGCATCGCTCGAATCTTTGTACCGGGCTATTCATGAGGTCACGGGCTGTGAAGTGATTGTGGATTCCTCGAAAAGGCCCACGTATGGCAGGTTGCTCAGCTCCCTCCCATCTCTCGATGTGTTTGTACTGCACCTTGTCAGGGACCCGCGGGCGGTGACCTATTCCTGGCTGCGCAAGAAATACCAGACAGACGGAAGAGACTATCGGGAGTTCATGTATCAATCCAATGTCTTTCGGTCGGCGATCCTTTGGAATGTCCGAAATCTGTCGGCGGAATTGTTCTGGGGTCGAGATCCCAGGCGATACATTTGTATGCGGTATGAAGATTTCGTCACAAACCCAAGAGGATCTGTCGTTCAAGTTTTGAATGCCCTTGGGTGCAATCCTGAAAGGCTGCCTTTCATTTCCGATTCAACTGTGAGCTTATCCATCAATCATTCCATTTGGGGGAACCCTGTACGCCATCACACCGGGCAGGTGAACCTTATCTTAGACGATGAGTGGCGATTGAAGTTGGAAAAGAAGAATAAGCTCGTTGTCGATGTACTCACCATACCCTGGTTATTAAGATACAAATATCTCTCCATCGGGAATTAGTCCGAAATACTGGCTAATGAAGATTTGCGCCATGAAAATTATTATTGTCGATTCCGTTGGCGAGCATCGTGGGATGCATTACTTCAACTTTCCTCTCGCCCAGGAACTCAGTGAATTTGGATGCGAGGTGATTCTGTTTTCGACCCCGGAGACCCAGTACAGTTCTTTGCGCCCCGCGAACATTAAAGTGAAAGGTGTCTTCCGAAGCATTTATGGCGATCGGCCGATGTGGGTGCGTGGGATCTCTTACGCGGCTGCGTTGATCAGAATCATTTCTTATTGCATGATCGCTAAACCTGATATTGTGCATTTTCATTTTTACCAGGTCCCACCGGTGGATTTATTGGCGATAACTTTGTTGAGATCGTTCTCCATAAAGATCGTCACATCCGTCCATGACGTTTTACCGTTCCATCTCTCCGGAGGGTTTAATACATTCGAGGGCAGGATCTATCGTCGTTTGTATAAAGGATCTTCAGGCCTCTTTTTGCATTCAGAGTACGCCCAGAAATTACTCCACTCCCTCGATCCTGACTTTATCGAGAAAACAACCTTAATCCCGCACGGCAATTATGAACTATTTCTAAACAGCATCGCAGGAACACGTTCTGGTAAGACAGAAGCAAAGGTTCGCTTGGGCCTGGAACCAGATGTAAGGGTGTTGCTCATATTTGGCACGATCAAACCGAATAAAAGGTTGGATTGGGTCCTGCGAGCCTTGAAAATCGTTGTCGCAGAACACTCGAATCTGAAACTCTTGATTGTAGGCAAGCTTCAAGATCGAGATATCGCCTCCGACATTAGACTGGCGCAAGAACTCGGTTTGGATGATGAGGTGATCTGGCGCACAGAGAAAGTGTCGGACCTTGAATTAGTGGATTATTTTACCGCTGCTGACCTGGTACTTTTCCCCTACGAGTGGATCTATCAGAGCGGCGCGATCATCATGGCGATGAATTTCAGCCGACCTGTCATCGCGACAGCCGTGGGCAGTAATGTGGATCTTATCCGCTCCGGGGTCAATGGTCTGCTTGTTCCACCAGGCGAACCAGATAGTTTTGCCGAGGCGATTTCCCGGGTTTTGGACGACTCTGAATTGTCAGAACAGTTGGGCATGAATGCTTTCTCCTATGCAACCAACGAGCTTTCTTGGAGGGTAATCGCTCAAAAAGCCTATGCCGGTTACCTTCAGCTTTTAGGCGAGCCACCTAACGTCCCTTTCCCCGCAGAGAGAAAAATTTGAGTAAGACAAACAAACCAAACTTGATCATCGCCGGAGTGAATAAGGCGGCATCGACCTCCTTATTCATGTATCTGTCCGCGCATCCGGATATTTGCCCCTCCAAAGTGAAGGAAACCCACTACTTTTTACCCCTCCGTTACAGGGATCGGGAATTACCTCCATTAGAAGAATATTTGGATCAATTTTCGCACTGCGATGGATCGAGATATATCCTTGAAGCCACGCCTGGGTACTTTTATGGAGGCAGGGTTCTGGCTCAGGGAATTAAAGATACCCTGGGTGAGGTCCGGATAATAATCCTATTGAGGGAACCGATATCCCGCATGTTTTCCTTCTTCAAATTCAGGAAAAGCATGCTCGAATTAGACCCTGGTCTCACCTTCGATGAGTACATCGCGTTGTGCGAGAATTTACCCTTCGCCGAATGCGCAAAGCGAGAAAACAACGCCTATTGGGGGATTGAGGGTGGATTTTACTCAAAATATCTAAACGATTGGTTTACTGTGTTTGGCAGGGAAAACATTCAGATCATATTCTTCGAGCATTTTGTGAAGGATCCAAAATCTGTTCTAAGGAAGCTGTGTATTTGGTTGGGCATCGAATATGAAAATTATCTCACCGACCTGGATGTAACCATTGAGAATCAAACTCGTAATTTTAAATTCAGGTTGCTGCAAGATATTGCCTTAAAAATTAACTGGCGTTGGGAGCATTTTTGGAGGGCTCATCCAGGACTAAAAAGGAAATTACGCTCGCTGTATTATGAGATCAATGGCGCAACCAACCAGGACAGGATCAGCAGTAAGGCATACGCTCATCTTGAATCGATTTTCCGGCCATATAACCGGCAGCTTGCTCGGGAGCTTTACGAGGCAGGCTATCGGGATTTTCCCGAATGGCTGGAGCAGGAGCTTAAGGATGCGATGAACCTGGAACGGGTAGACAATATTCAGACCGATCCAACGGGGGTCTAGGATTGGTTGCTGAGCTTGACCGGCTTTATATCAGGACACGGCCTAGGAAAGCTTTAATCCGGCTCGTCAGTCATCTCTTTTTCCAGGGGAGGTACATTACGACCCGGCATCGCTGGTTGAACCGGGTCATTCTCCCTGGGTTGAATATCATTAAACATTTACCGATCAAGAACACTGTTGTCAAGCCAATCTTCATCATCGGCACCGGTCGCAGCGGTTCAACGATCCTGGGAAAAGTGCTTTCAATTCACGAGAGCGTTGGTTTCCTTAATGAGCCGAAAGCGATCTGGTATGTAGTTGATCCCCGGGATGACGTCAATGGGCACTTTCAGCTTGAGTTTGGAAAGTACCGATTCTCCGAGAGGGACGCCACTCCACAGGCGAAATCCTATGCCCGCCGAATTTTAGGGTTTTATGCTGCACTCACTGGGTCGAAGCGGATACTCGATAAGAACCCCGAAATGCTCTACCGGATCCCTTACCTGCTCGAAATCTTTCCAGATGCGAAATTCATCTTCCTTGCCAGGAATGGCTGGGATACAATCCACTCAATCGCGACCTGGTCAAGGGACGCGCGGCAGTGGGTGGATGGTGGGATGGTGGATTGGTGGGGATACAACCGAAGAAAATGGAATCTCATGGTCGAACAGCTTGTGTCTGCCGAACCGCTGCTGGCGGAATTTCATGATGAGATCAATACTCTTGAGCGAGAAGATGATATGGCTGCAGTGGAGTGGATCCTGGCCATGCAGGAAGGACTGCGGTGTCGCTCTCATTGGCCTGAGTCTGTGTGCCTCATCAGATACGAAAGCCTGACGCGCGATCCCAGACGGGAATTGTTGAGACTGGTTGATTTCTGCGAGTTATGCCGGGACGAAGCATTCCTGACCTATTCCGAAAAGGTCATATCACCAAACCGACCGAAACCAGCCATCGATTTAGCTCCTTTTATCCAACAGGGGTTTGCTGAAACGATGAGGGCGTTAGACTACGAGCTCTGAACAACGCCTTCTTTGGGACGCTACATGATATTCATCGTTACATAGGAGAAGAACAGACATATATGCGAATCCGAGTCTTGGGGATCCGTGGACTGCCATCAACATACAGCGGTCTCGAGACGATCATGGGCGAACTGGCGCCTCGATGGGTGGAGGCGGGACACGAAGTGATTGTATATTGCCGGAAAAGCCTGTTTGATACCCGCCTACCTGAATGGAAGGGTGTAAAGCTGGTTTATTTACCCAGCATCGAGCATAAAGTGTTAAGCACGTTGAGTCATAGCCTGCTGTCGATAATCCATGCAGCGACGCACCCGTCCGATATTGTCCTTGTCTGGAATGCCTCCAACGGTCCGTTCGGGTGGATTCTTCGACTGGCTGGCAAAAAAGCTGTGATCAATGTAGACGGTATGGAATGGCTGCGGCCTAAATGGCAGGGATTTGGAAAGAAATATTTCAAATGGACCGCCAAGATGGCGACAAAAGCTTTTCCTGTTGTAATCACAGATGCCTGTGAAATGAAGCGATTGTATCTCCAGGAATTTGGAGTGGAGACAGTGTATATTGCCTACGGCGCGAATATCGAGCTTTCGGAAAACTCTGAAGCGTTGGAGCAATTTGGACTCACTCCCAGGGATTATTACCTCATAGCGAGCCGGCTGGTGCCGGATAACAATGCGGATTTGATTGTCAAAGCTTTCGTTGCCTCCGGAAGCGCAAAGCACCTCGCAATCGCAGGGGGTGCTGATTACAAAGGCAACCTGATTGAACGCGCTTTTATCGACAGCCTTATGGAAGTTGCCAATGACAGAGTCAAATTTCTTGGACATATCGGCGATCCTGGTTTGATCAAAGAATTACATCACAACTGTTTCGCGTATATTCATGGGCACCAATTCGGTGGAATAAATCCATCGCTGCTGAAAGCTTTGGGTTTTTCAAATTGTGTGCTCGCGTTGAACACCCCTTTCAATGCCGAGGTGTTGGATAATGGTCGTTATGGCTTGCTGTTTGAGAAGGACCCGGATGATTTGAGAGAAAAGATGATATTCCTTGAGACTAATCCAGAAGTTGCTGAAAGGTTCAGAAGGCGAGCCACAGAACCCATTCGCGATCGTTTCAACTGGGACTTGATTGCGAACCAATATTTGGATTTATTCACCGAGGTTTCGAAATGAAAGCGCTCGTGACAGGAGCAGCCGGCTTTATTGGATCCCATGTTGCCAGATGCCTCGTGGAGGACGGCATTCAAGTCATCGCGTTGGACGATCTCAGCGGAGGATATCTCGACAACGTTCCTTCTGGAGCGGAATGGATCCAGGGCTCCGTTACCGATTATCCATTCCTGGAAGAAATTTTCCGGGAGGAAAAAGTTGATTACGTATATCATCTGGCAGCTTATGCAGCTGAGGGTTTGAGTCATTTCATCCGTCGTTACAACTACACGAACAACTTAATTGGCTCGGTGAATTTGATAAACCTGAGCATACTCCACGACGTCAAATGTTTTGTGTTCACCTCCTCGATTGCCGTCTATGGCAGGAATCAGGTTCCCATGACGGAAGATATGGCGCCCATGTCGGAGGATCCGTATGGGATATCAAAATACGCCGTTGAGCTCGATCTCAAATCGGCGCATCACCAGTTTGGATTGAACTACATCATCTTTCGACCGCATAACGTGTACGGTGAACACCAAAATATTGGAGATAAATATCGGAATGTCATCGGGATATTTATGAGCCAGATTCTCAGGGGAGAACCATTGACGATTTTCGGTGACGGCGAACAGGTGCGGGCCTTCTCTTACATTGATGATGTCGCTCCCATCATTGCAAGATCGGTTTGGAATCGGAAGGCTTACGGAGAAGTTTTCAATATCGGGGCAGACCACCCATACACTGTCAATGAGTTGGCTCGACTGGTTTCTCAGGTAATGGGCGCTGAATTGAACGTCAAATACCTGAAACCACGCAACGAAGTGGTTTCTGCGTATGCCTCCCACGAGAAATTAAGGGAATATTTCGAGATCCCGAAACCAGTACCCCTGGAAGTTGGACTGGCGCGGATGGCAGAGTGGGTAAGAAGGGTGGGAGTGAGACGAACAAAAGAGTTCACCAATATCGAAATCCCACACGGTCTACCTGAAGGCTGGTGATAGCTCTGTTTCTCTTTTTATTGCCAGGAGGATGAATCATGTTGCGCCGATTTTCGATTAATTTTGCGCTTTTCTCCATAGGGATTGATGCACTCCTGATTTCATTAAGCCTCTACGCTGCTTCCTATCTCCGGCCAGTCTTTTCCTTCTTGCCTTATGCTGCAGATGTGAGAAAACCAATGGATGTGCCGGGATTTCTCTTTCCCGCCTTTCCCTTTGTGTGGATCGTAATCTTCAATTTGATGTCGGTCTACGACGGACGCAGAAATCTCCGTATCTACGATGAGTTGTCAAGCGTATTCCTGGGTTCGGCGCTCGCGGCGGTGTCTCTGGCTGGATTGCTTTATCTGTCTTACCGCGATCTTTCCAGGATATTATTCCTGGTTTTTGTGATAGTCGCAACTCTTGAACTTGCCTCCTGGCGTCTACTCGCTCGTCTATTCTTCAGACTTGCCAAAGAAAGGGCAATAGCTCAGCGGAATGTTCTCATTATTGGAGCCGGCCCTGTCGGAATGGAATTCTATGAGAAGATTTCAGGTCACACATATTTAGGTTTTAGGATCGCAGGTTTTCTCGATGACGATGATCAAAAACGCCAGCAGGGGATAGAAATCCTTGGAAAAGTGAGTGACGTAAAATCTGTAGTCCTTCGTGAAAAGATCGATGATGTGGTAATCGCATTACCACCCCGTGCGGATGAAAAAATTAACAACATAGTTTCGGATTTGCTTGATCAACCAGTCAAAGTGCTCATCATTCCAGATTACTACAATCAAGCACTTCATAAGGCGAGATTCGAAGAATTTGCAGGGATTCCGATGTTAGATGTCAGAGCACCGGCGCTGAGCGATTACCAACGCCTGGTAAAGCGAGCCTTCGATCTTGCAGTGGGTATCCTTGTCCTCCCGGTCAGCCTGTTCATTATGGGGGTGATTGCTTTGGGGATCTGGTTGGAAGGACCAGGGCCTATTTTATTCCGTCAGAAACGCGTGGGAGAAAACGGGAAATATTTCGAAATGTTGAAATTTAGGACCATGGTTACGAATGCAGAAGAATTACGCCATATCGTGGAGAAATTTGATGAGGAAGGAAAATTAATCCATAAACATGCGACTGACCCCCGAGTGACTCGCTTTGGTCGACTTCTCCGCCGAACAAGCCTGGATGAGCTTCCGCAGTTGTTTAACGTGATCAAGGGTGACATGAGCTTAATTGGTCCTCGTCCGGAATTGCCCTACCTTGTCGATCGGTATGAACCCTGGCAAAGGATTCGATTCTCAGTTCCCCAAGGGATCACTGGATGGTGGCAGGTCAATGGAAGAAGTGATAAACCAATGCATCTCCACACAGAAGATGATTTATTCTACGTGCAGAATTATTCCCTGTTTCTGGATTTACATATCTTGATAAAAACAATCGGGATTGTTGTGCGAGGTAAAGGAGCGTTTTAATCGCTCAGCCTCAGAATTATCGGGCGTTGATACTACCAGGAAAAATGTTTGGCAAAATTGAAATCATCAGAAATTGGATACCGCCATGGAAACCGGTAGTTGTTTTAATTGCTTCCATATTCATCGCGATCATATTCGGGGCTTTCAGCGCTGCGATTCCCTCCGGGCAAATCTATCTCTCAATTATTGTAGGTTTATCAGTCGCGATTTGGTTGATGTATTCCCATCCCATGTTGGTGGTTTTTCTCCTTGTTGCATTGGTGCCTTTCGAGGAAGTCCTTCTCAAGTACTTGCCGGTTTCGGATAGGATTTATATCGCCAGCAGATTTCTGAGCGAATCTGTAATTTATATCAGTTTTTTATTTCTCATCGTAAAGAAATTAATTAATAAGGAAAGATTTCGAACAACTCCGGTTGATATTTATTTAATCGGATTTCTGGTTGTTGCCGGATTGACGATCCTCATCAACCAGCCTCCGTTGCTCGGGAGCCTGATAAATCTGCGAGCATTGTTGCGATATACGATCTTGTTTTATCTTGTTGTTAATCTCGATTTTAGTGAGAAACAGATCAGGAGGATACTCTATCTGATAGTGTTCGCCGGCGCTCTCGAAGTCATGGTTGGTTGGATGCAGATGATATTCGGTGAAAGCATAAACCCAATTTTGCTACCAAGGACGACGGAAATTGAGATAGCAGGTTATTCTCGAGGTTTTGTATTACTCCGTCGAGGCAGGGAAATAGGCGCAATTTTTGGGACCCTGGGCGATACGATTTTTTATGCCCTCTTTATGCTTGTTGTATTGGCTGTTTATCTGGGACAGGTGAAAACGGTTCGTTTGCACCATCTTATCTTCTTTCTTTTAGTCTTTTTAAGCATTAATTTTGCATACGCTCGTGCAGCAGTTTTCGGAGTCTTGCTCATGGTTGCTATTGCATTTAGAGTGCGGGCTGGTAGAACTCGCCTGATTTCAATGCTTATTATCTTACTTCTTATTGTTCTTCTGGGGACGATTTTCTTCTACGATTCAAGTTTTATTCAAAGAGAATTTATCAACCCATTGACTGAACAACAGAATATTATTCAAAATGTTACCGGAATCTTCACGGCCGATTACTTTCAGCGGGCTCAATCTCAACGCCTTGGCGCTTTGACCGGAATTCCACCCATCGTGTTATCGACCAGCCCTGTGCTGGGTTTTGGGCCTGATGAAGACAATACGATAGAGAAGCTCAATGAAAAACTTCCATCATTTGATTTACCCTTGTTTAAGCAAAAAGCATTTCGAAAGAATGGCTTTGAAGATGTGTATTGGACTGCTCTGCTTGCTTATTACGGGTTGTTGGGTCTGGGGATATTCATTATCTTTATGATCAAGTTTTATAAATCGATTTTCGATATTTATAAAAAGACAAGTAATCCGATGACCAAGAATCTGGCTGTAACATCTTTATCTATCGTTGGCATATCAATATATTTACTCTTTTTTTACCGGGTATTAGAATTTCGCGCTTTCAGCTTTTATTTCTGGCTTTTTCCTGGTCTTCTTTTTAGTTTGTTTTCTCAAGAAAAATACCGGGAGAAATTGTAACAACAGATGAAGGGAACCAATATCTCACCGAAGACCACAAACTCACGTTCCTGGAGATTAATGTGATGATGAATTATCAAGAGGAGATCGATCTCCGCCCATATCTACGGGCTATTTTTAAATTTTGGTGGTTTATTCTGATGTTCGTTGGAGTGATGGCGGTATCCGCTGGCTTCTTCAGCAGGTATCAACCGGATCAGTATTCCAGCCGCGCGACGATTCTTGTCGTGCGCAGCCGGCCTGCGTTAACCCTGGCTGAACAATTTCCAACTGTTAGCGAACCAGTGGATGCACGTTCACGCATGGATGCCATCAGTTCTATTGCAGATAGCGATTCATTAGCCTTAATGGTGCTAAACGAGTTATCCAGTGAATTCCCGGAAGAAAGAAGAAGTCTCGAAACAATTAAGAACCTGGTGGATATCTCCAGTAACGGCGATTTATTGATTATAGAAGCCAGAGCCAACACTCCAGATCTCGCGGCAAAAATCGCAAACACATGGGCAGCGCATGCTGTAGAGCAAGTGAATCTCGCTTACAGTGGCGACCAGCCTCTTCCTGAATACAATAAACAGCTTGAACGTGCGCTCGAGGAATATCAAATTGCTCAAAGAAACCTGGAGGATTTCCTGAAAGAGAACCAGATATCGTTCCTGGAAAATCGAGTTTTGGAAGCCCAAACTTATTTATCTGAAGCAACCAATTCAAGAACTGCCCGCATAATCTATTATGAGACCCGGATTCGAACCATGGAGACCTTGAAGGTCGAAGCGAACGCATTGATGAGTCAAATACTTTCAGGAAACTCGTCGGCTGCAGGAGATTTCGGCGATGCATTGGCAACTTTGATCGCTCGGGCGAGCGCTTTAGGGGTTACGACTACTTTGACTATTGATCTTCAAATGAACGAGGTAAATTCCTTATTAGATTCAAGTAGAAATTATGCCGCTGATCTTGAGGCGTTGATTGAAAAATTAGACAAAGAAAAATCCACCGCAACAGATATTTTGGATCAATTGACCGCAGAACTTGTATCAGAACAAGGTTACGAGAATTCGCTCGCGATATCAGAGAAATTAGCTGAATATCAAGCCAGATTGGAGGAGCAGACAGCCCGGTCTCTGGAGCTGACAAGCAAGCGCGACGTTGCCTGGCAGGCTTATCAGGCGCTTGTGCAGAAGAAAACTGAGATAGAAAATGCATCCCAGACTTACAGTCAGGTCGTGTTGGCAAGTCAGGCAATTCCTCCGCAAAAAGCGAATGCCTCCAGTACGATCCGGAATACCATTGTTGCTGGTTTCCTTGGTTTGGTCATTAGCAGCCTGATTCTTATTGGTAGACAATGGTGGCAGATGGGCGCCTCGGACAAGGTTAATGAACCAGATACGAAAGAGTGATTTGAGCAAAACCTCCTGAATATTGCGTGTGCTCAATTGCTGATTAATAAGTTCTCGTTCATTAAGAAGCACTGGATCAGCGTCCTGGTACTTCTCATCGGAGGAATTAATGGGGGAGTTTTCGTTTTCTTGGTACCGCCTTGGCAGCACTACGATGAACCGGCTCAGTTTGAGTTTGCTTGGTTAATCGCGAATAAGGGTGGAAAGATTGAATCAGATGATTACGATCAAAACATGAGGCGCGAGTTAGTGGCCTCAATGATCGAATATGGTTTCTATGAGGAATTAGGCGCTCAACCCAATTTATTGGTGCAAAACCAGAAAATCGATATTGGATTTTCTCAGGTCAATAAACGCTGGCTATATTATGGCTTTATTGGATTATTGCTTAAAGCTATTCCGACAAGCGATATCCTGCTGCAGCTTTATCTTGGAAGATTGCTGTCTTTAGCATTATTCGCTGTGTCTTTATTCTCCTCAGCCAGGATAGCGCACGAATTAACCCCTGAACATAATCCACTACGCTGGATGCTTCCATTGACAATTGCATTGCTTCCAGGTTTCGTCGACATAATGACAGCTGTGAATGACGATGTTGGCGCAACCGCTTTTTTCTCATTGTTCCTGTGGGCTGGAGTGCTATTGATCAAGAAGGGATTCAGCTGGATAAGATTTTTTGGCTTGCTGGTCACTGCGTTAATCTGTTTCTGGATGAAGAACACGGTCACGATTGCAGTCATCCTTTTGTTGATCCCGCTGCTTCACTCAGTATTTCGAGATTCAAAACGGTTCATAGCCTGGAGCGTCACCGCGGTCAGTCTGGTGCTTTTGCTACTAAATGCAGTGAATTGGGGTGATGCGGCATACTGGTACAGGGCGACGCCTCAGGAAAGATCTAGTCGAGCTGCAAGTGCGTTGTCAAAGAATGGAAAACATGCATTTCGAATTGCATTATCCCCGGTTAAAGCTCCTCCACGGCTGGTACAACTGATTCCTGAGAATGAGAAGGAAAATCTGCTCGAGCAGCCTATTACTATCGGGGCATGGATTTGGGCTTCTGAACCAGGCAAAGTACGGACTCCGATACTGGTAACAGAAAGAAGGACATACTCTAAGCTCGTAAGTGTTTCCACCGATCCGGAATATTATTCAATAACGATAAATTTAGCCCAAAATAACCTCCCTTTGAGCATCGTGCTTGCTCCAAAAACATATCCGGTCAACAGAGAAATAGAAGTCTTTTATGATGGGGTTGTACTGACAACCGGAAATCATTCATCTGCGATCGAACCCCAATTCGCTGACTCCAGGGCCAGATCTGGTATGTGGAATGAGGAACCCTTCGAGAATGTAGTCCGGAATGGTTCTGCAGAATCTCCATGGCCGTGGATAGACAATTGGGCGGATAGGTTGTTGACAAGGAACTTCCCCGGGCGTCCGTCGCTCTTTTTGACCTCGATATTAGATATCAGGGTATTGTTCCCTTATTATATAAATTCTCTTGCTCGACTTCTCCAGACATTTTGGGGGCAGTTTGGGTGGGGACACATACCGTTAGTTGTGCCGTATTCATATCGTGTACTCGCTTTAATCACCCTCGTGGGGTTGGTTGGAGGGGTAATCTCCCTGATCAGATCTCGCCATCACATCCCGTGGGATATTTTGTTTTTCTTGGGCGTCTCGCTTGTTTTAATTTGGGCTTCAGCACTGATGCGCGGGACAGGAACGCTTATCGACGGACGCACATTTCTACCTGTGGCTCGATATGCCTATCCAGTGATTATTCCGACGATGCTGGTTCTGAATATCGGTTGGTTGTGTCTGATCCATGATACAGGGAATTTGCTGAGAATCCCTAAAACAATCTTGCTATCATTGTTAATCGTATTCTTTCTTATTCTTGATGTCGTCGGTTGGATTTCAATCGCAAAATATTACAGCTAAAGCCATCGATCATTGCCTTCCATTCTCTTCGTCTGCACCGCAAATGTCTGCCGCTCGCCCATGGCGGCGGCGATTTTTCGCCAGATCGTCAATGACCTGGGGGACGGGGCTCTCTGGCGTATCGATTCCGCAGGCACCTGGGGGATCGATGGGGCGAAAGCGTCCGATGGGACCTTGCGGGTCCTGCAAAGCCGCGGGATCGACTTGAGCGCGCATGCTTCCAAGATCGTGAACAACCCACTCCTGGAATCAGCGGACCTGATCCTCGTCATGGAAAAAGGTCACAAGGAAGCGTTGAAGTTGGAATACCCCCACCTCGCCGGGCGAGTTTTCCTGCTAAGCGAGATGGTTGGAGAAGAGATCGAAATCGAAGATCCAATTGGTGGTCCTCTCAGCGCGTACGAATCGACCGCGAAGGAAATCGAGCAGATTCTAAGACGCGGATACGCGCAGATCAAACAGCTGTGTAAAGGATGAATCTCAAGTGTCGCAGAAGGAGCGATCGATGAATCTACTCCATCACAGGAAGCGAAAGACTCTGCCACTTCTTGTCCTCCTGGTTGTGGGTTCCCTTACCGCAACCAGCTTCATCGTGGCAAGTATGCCGGTGCGAGCGGTTTCGAATACTGACAGCATGGTTTATCTGCCTGTTTCCATGAAGGGATATCCGAACCCGCCAGAGTTCGGCGCTCAGATCACTCCGGGAAAAATCACGGAACTGAAGGACCTGCTGGTCGATTCAGGGATCTACTGGCTGCGGGTCAACGCGTTCGATTGGAATAAAATTGAACCGACGTACAACGATCCCCCAACGTTTGACTGGTCCCAGGTAAAAGAGGGCAGGCTTAAAACCGCTGCAAACAACGGGCTGGAGATCATCGCCACCATCCGGTTTGCGCCTCCCTGGGCATTGCCAAAAGCCTCCTCCTATCCTTGCAGCCCGATTAAAGCAGATTCTCTCGATGAGTTTGCTCGATTCTTGAACGCATTGGTGAAACGCTACAGCGTGCCGCCTTACAACATCAAGTACTGGGAGCTCGGGAATGAACCTGACATCGATCCGAGCCTGATCCTGCCGCAAACGGGATTTGGCTGTTGGGGGGATCATAACGATGAATACTATGGTGGTGGTTACTATGCGGAGATGCTGAAGGCGGCTTATCCGGCGATCAAGGCCGCAGACCCGGAAGCCCGGGTGCTGATCGGCGGCCTTCTGCTCGACTGTGATCCCACCAATCCACCCGCAGGTAAAGACTGCAAATCAAGCAAATTCCTCGAGGGGATCCTGGACTATGGCGGCGGAGCATACTTTGATATCGTCAGCTATCACGGATATGCCCCGTATTCGATGTCGTCCTACGAGAGGTCCCTCTATTACGACGAGACTTTTCCCAGCTGGTCCGCGCGGGGCGGCATGGTCCTGGGGAAGCTCGACTTCATTCGTGAGAAGCTGGCGGAGTATGGGGCCAACAAACCCGTTATGTTGACCGAGGCCGGGTTGATCTGTTACGACTGTAATCCGCCTCCCCCCCGGTTCTTCGAAACACAGGCGGATTATGTTGTGTGGCTGTTCGTCCGCAGCTGGGCAGCCGGGATGTACGGGACCACCTGGTACACTTTCGATGGACCGGGTTGGCGAAATGGGGGCTTGCTGGACGAAAACCAGGAGCCCCGGAAATCCTATGACGCCCTGCAGTTCCTGATACAACTGCTAGGGGATTCGTACTATACCGGTGAATTGGTGACCTATCCTGGGGTGCAGGGTCATATTTTCAAAGAGGGGACGAAGACGATCTGGGTGCTCTGGTCGAAAGACGGTTCAAACCAGAGCATCCAGCTCCCGGCGGGCGTTTCGGCGGTCTATAATCGAGCAGGAAAAATAATCACTCCAGCTGATGACAATTTGAGCGTCAACAAGCCTGTGTACGTCGAATTCTCCCCTTAGTTCGAAAATGTTACATTTGGTTTTCCATGAGCGAAGCACCCTGAGCGGAGCAGCGGATGCATCCTGAGCGGAGCCGCGGTTC
>CAYQDF010000033.1:0-30309 GCA_964416175.1 uncultured Anaerolineaceae bacterium | reverse complement strand
GTTTTCCATGAGCGAAGCACCCTGAGCGGAGCAGCGGATGCGTTCTTCGACTACATTGCGTTCCGATTAGAAGTCTCCTTGTACGGGATGATTGTGCCTGGAAGCCGGGCTGCGAGGCACAATAAAACCTTTTGGTAAGTCCACCTCTGAATAGTACTCAGGTAATGGTAAGGTAATAATATTACATCGATAATAACGATGTCCGCATTATATTGTTACATACCTAACCTGATAATTACCAAATTGGGTAAGAATCCCCCGGTTTCCGGCCGCTGAGGGCTTACGCTTCGAATTCCCAGGAAAGCGGCGGCCGCAGAAACCCCTTCCCGCCGGGATTGTCCCTGACGGTCAGCGGATAAGCGTGCCAGTGATAATCGTATGCAAAAGCCCAATCATTCTTAAATACACCAACGTCGACGTAGTAATCCCCCTCGACCAGGTCTATCCGCTCGAAGTTCAGGCGGACGACCCCGGAGCCTGACAGGTCCGGGATTGCCACGCCTTCCATTGCAGTGTTGGTATCCAGACAGATGGATCCGTCCTCTTTGGACAGGGTAACGCTGAAGATTGGGGATTGGATGCGGTGAGGGGCGGCGTACCGGATGGAAACTTGCAAAGGTTCACCCCCGTAAATTTCCTTCACGGCTGATCCACCCCGTGTGGAGAGACTGACTTCTGAGATCTGTATCTCCTGGGATCCAAACCGGTTCTTCTTCAGCTCCAATTGTGTGCCGAAACCTGTCGTCAGAGTCTGTCCGTGGGCGGGCGTCTGCCTTTCCGTCGCCTCTCGCAAATCCTGCTCGTATCGCTGGACGACGATTTCGGGAGGACCGGCAGCTGCCACCCGTCCGCACTTCAACCAGATCACCTCATCGCACAGCTTTCTGATCAGACCGGTGTCGTGGGAGACGACCAGGATGGCGCTGCCGTCGGATCTAAATTGGCGGATGCGTTCCAGGCACCTGCCCTGGTAAGCCAGATCACCGACCGACAGGATCTCGTCGATTAATAAGACATCCGGCTGGATGTGAGTCGCCACCGCGAAAGCCAGCCGCAGCTGCATTCCAGTGCTGTATGTGCGCAGCGGACTGTCAATAAAGTCCGCCAGTTCGGCGAACTCGACGATCGAATCGAATTGCCGGCTCACCTCTCCGCGTGACAGTCCGGCGATGATCCCGTTTGTGTAAATGTTCTCTCTGCCCGTGAGATCAGGATGAAATCCAGCGCCCAGGTCGATCAATGCCCCAATCCGACCATCGATTTCGATAGTACCCGCGTCCGGCTTCAGCACGCCCCCGACAAGCCGCAGTAAGGTCGTTTTTCCGGCGCCGTTCTGGCCAATGACGCCTACCATCTCTCCCCGCCTGACTCGAAAACTGACCTCGCGCAGAGCCCATAATTCTCCTTCCGCACCCAGGCCCCGCAATCCCCTGAGCGCCGCCTCTTGAAGCGTGCGGGGCCTGTCGGGCCTGTAACGGCGGAAACGTTTGCTCACGCGATCAACCACGATCGCCGGATCCATCTAGAGCTCCTCTACAAACCGCTGGCTCGCGTGCTTGAATATCAGGCACCCGATCCCGAGAAGAAAAGCGGACACGGCAAACAGCAGGAAGAGTCCTGAGGCGGGGGGCCACTCCCCTTTCATGATTGCCCCGCGGCTGGCTTCGATCAAGAAGACCAGGGGGTTTAATCGGTAAATTGAGCGAACCTCTACCGGCACGGAAGACGATTCATAGATGATTGGCGATAGGTAAAATCCAAGAAGCAGAAAAATCCCCAATAGGTGCTGCGTGTCTCGAAACGTGACGTGGACCGCCGCAGCCGCGTAAACCAGGCTCAATGTCAATACAAACTGTACGAGGAACAGAACCGGCAGGATGGAGATCGCCGGAGTGATCTGGATCCGATTCAATATCACGAAAATAAGCACGACCGGGAGCGCCAGGAGAAGATGAATGAAATTTGTCGTAACCATCACGACCGGCAGGATGCCCATTGGAAATCCCGGCCTTTTGATCAGATCCCGATTGTCCACAATCGCCCCGGTGCCGGATACAAGAGAGGACTGAAACCAGTTCCAAAGGACCAGGCCGATGAACAGGAACAGGGGATAATTTGGGATGTTCAGCGGCAGGAGTCTGGCGAACACGAAATTAAAGACCAGCAATTGGGCGAGCGGGTTGAGCAGCGACCAGACAACGCCGAGCACTGAGCGCCGGTACCGCAGGCGGATATCCCGCCGGACCAGTTCGCTCAACAGATCGCGCAGATAACCGGCTTTTTGCCAGGGTCTGGATTTCATCTGACCGACCATCGCCTGAATTTAAGTCGCGGCCCAATTGTACAGGTGAAGGAAAGCGAGGAAGTAGAAGATCTGCAACGCACTGAACGTGTAAAGCACCGCCTCCCCGGCTAATTTTCTCCCGCGCAGCATCAAAGCAATCAGCAGGAATAACGGAAAAACGACCACCAGGAACCGGAGCGTCCCATTCAGGTTGCCCCTGGAGATGATCAGGGTCACACTCAGGATTGTGTAGAGGAGATATTCGATTGGCAGCGCGCACCTTTTGAACATGGCGAGAGTCAGCAGGACAGCGCCTCCGGCAGCTAAAAAGCTGATTGGCGTCAGGTCCCACCCATAATACGAGATAAGGACCGGCTTGACAAGGATTTTCACCATCGCCGTGAAAGGAAGGGCCAGGCTGTTATCCCAAACCCCCTGCATCCGCACACTGGCGAACGGGTCCCCCGTCAGAGAATACAGGTGGAGCATGAAACCCACCTGCGCGAGCGGGATCAGAACCAATGAGAGCACCCGCCAGTTATGGACTTGTTGTTGCCGGTGCTGCTGGAGATACATGTATGCCAGCGGAATCAACAGAAGGACTCCCTGCAGCCGCGTCAGGGTTGCCAGCCCCCCCAGGAAGCCGGCTGCCAGCCAGTTTTTTTTCTTCCCCAGGTAGAATGCACCAACGCTGAGAAATAGGAATAATGACTCAGGACCTGGTCGCATGAAGAAATACGACGCCGGGAAAACGATGACCAGGATGGCAGCTGTCCGGCCAATTGCTGCCCCGAAATCGTGGGCGACCAAACGATACAAGACGACAAGTCCCGCCAGGAAGAATGCCGTGCTTGCCAATATCCCGGAGATCAGCATTTCCTTAAATAGCAAATTGCACAGGCGCAAAACAAGCGGCCATAAAGGGTAGAAGCTCCAGTTGGCTTTATCGTCGTCAGAGAATGGCCGTTGCTCGTATCCATTCCGGGCGATGTCCATATACCAGGTGACGTCCCCGTAGCTCAACGGCGCAGCAATCCCTCGGAGATAACCCGGATCGATACCCAGCTCGCGGGCGTTTTTGTTCGCGGTTGTTGCGTAGGAGAGGAATGCAATTGCCACCAGGAGCAGCCTCGAAAACAGGGCAAACAAAATGATGCTGAGCACGTTCCCATCCACAGCCACGCGGCGGCGGAACGGCGTGCCTGTGTCCCTGGGTTCGAAGTCCGTGTCCTTTCCCTGGGACTCAACGATCATCGCTGGAGAGTCGCTGTGCATCGTTATACTTTCCTCCGGGGGAAATCTATGGTGTCCTGGATCACGCCGGATGGGCGATGCCGGCGACGGAGATCTGCCTGCCCATCTCGATTGCTTCCGTCTCCCCCGGCAGGCGGTGGTTGAACGGTGGGCTTACCGCCTCGCAGACGAATGTCTGGGCGAATGGTTCGACGGCCTGCTGGATCACGCGAAAGCCGGTTGTGCCCAGGAGGGCGCGGAGGCAGCTCGGAGTCATCCCCCAAAACCAGTTCCCGTAACCCTGGTCCGGCTTGAACTCCTCCGTGATCCCCGCCTGGCGGCCGATTCGCAGGTCCCACAATTCTCTGTCCCTTTTCGATAAGGTGGGGTAATACACCGCAAAGTTCGGCAGACCCCACACCTCCGGAATTGAAGCAGTACGCAGGATCAACCACTTTCCGCACATCCGGCGCAGAGCGACGAGGATGTCGAATGGGCTTGGATGGTGGTAAAGCACCCCAGCGCAGAAAACCACATCCATCCTTCCCACCTTTTCGATCGTCTGAGGGTGGCTTGCGTCCCCGAGGATGAATTCGACCCTGGAAGATCTCTCCTGCTTCATCGCTTCGAATTCCGGCGTCGGTCCGAATACGTCAACTCCCTTCACCAGGTGTGCACCCACCTCTTCGGCCAGGAATGCGTGTGCGCCATTGACCCCCCACATGCACCCGATGTCGACGAAACTATGTCCCGGAGCATACTTGCGGATATAGTCCCCCAGGTGATTGTAGTTGCCGATGGTGCACCCGAGCCGCGTGAACCACCAGCGCCAGACTCGCCCTCCGAGTTCAGTTTTCAGAAACCGGATCTTCCATTCGTATATCATAGAACTCACTTCCTCGCTGCAGGATTCGTTCTTCCTCGCCGGTATCGATCCCGGGCGACCTTCTTCGTTTGCCTGCGTGCGTTGTGGCTTCAGACCGATCCGCGACAGGGATGTAGGGATCGCTTTTTCCGAGAATCCGGGCACGGAGCAGGGATCCAGCCAATGCTGGTCCACCGGCGAGGTTGCCTGCAATCTCCAGCAGGATCATCGGCGGTGGGTAATGGCTCCGCCCGCGCAGATACTCTTTAACCCGGAACAGGTACGTCAGGGGGAGTTCGACCATCAGGCGGACGAGTCCGCGCAGATCGTGGTCGTTGAAAACGGTCAGCAGATTGTAGGCGACGTGGCCTTTACTGTAATTATAGATCTGCCGCCGCAGGCTCGCCATATCGCGCCGGTGGTGGTGCCACACGAAAGCATCTGCCCGATAGATAGCCCGGCAACCCGCCTTCAATATCTTATAGTAAAGGTACGTGTCTTCAGAGCAACCGGTCGGCGACCCGGCGCCCAGTGCTTCATGGAACAGCCCAATCTCGCGGTCGGCGAATATTTCTGAGCGGAAGGCTGCATTTGCGGTCGCGCCGAGGTCCCAGGTTGGCACGGCGCGGAACCGGTAGTTCACAAACCACTCCAGCCCACGCTCGAAATCCTCCTCCCCCCTGCTCAATCCTCCATACTCCTCGAAGAGGACCTGCGCCTTCGAACTCAGTTCGGCCGGGAGGACATTTCCCGTGACAACCATGACGTCTGGCTGGGAAAATGGAGTGAGGAGCGCTTCCAGCCAGTGACTGGGGATCGTCACGTCATCGTCTGTCGTTATGATGATTTCCCCCGTGCTGGCCGCGATCCCCCTGTTCCGCGCATAGGACAGGCCTTTCCTTCTTTCCTGGACCAGTAGGACGTCGGGGAATTCTGTGAGCACGGCTGGCGTTTGACCTGACTCCGGGTTGTTATCGACCACGATCACCTCGACCCGCCGCCGGGTATCCTGGCTGGCGATCCCTTCCAGGCATCTGCGCAGGTCAGCGGGTCGATCGCGCGTGGCGATCACCACCGAGACCGGGACCGTGCTGGGAAGATATTCCATCGAGATCTCTTCCCTCGCTGATTCGCCGCCTTGGATGCGGCGAGAAAAACTGCCGATCACAGCAGCCCTGAGCTGTTCCTCTTCGAGCTTCCCTTCCAGGTCGAACAACCGGAGACCGACCAGCCTGGAGATCTCATCACAAAGGCGTGCCCGGCTGATCGATTCGCCCCCATTGGCGATAGTGCATTTCCCTAACAATCGCTGCCTGTGAGTCAGGTAAAGCATCGTCTGTTGATGACCCTCCAAACCGGTGACCGGTGTGAGCGGCAGGCCCAAGTCGATCGCGCGCACAGCGAAAGTGCGCTCGATTCTGCGAAGCCGTCCGCTTCTCGGTGGGAACACATTCTGGGTGGTGGGGCCATACGTTCGCTGGATATTCATCGCTGTCCGCCGGGCTTTCTGGTAGCGTCCCAATCCCTTCAGACTGCCCCACAGTTCCGCCAGGATCAGCTCTCGATTGAAGTACCGCGGGTTGAAGGAGGACAGGATCAATCTTCGCACGCTCCACCAGAGAAACCACCAGGCCCCAAACAGGATGAGCGGCAATCTGTCCTCCGGATAAGCCAGCGCGCTCCGGACCAGATAGGAGTAGAAACCGATCCCGTTGTTCGCGATCTGCTCCTTCAATTTTGGGTAGTCCCTTCGGTGGCGGTGGCGGACGATGGCGCAGGGTTCATAGACCAGGATGTATCCCTCTCTTAAAGTGCGGTAGAAGATCTCCAGGTCGCCGCCGCCGTTGGTGACCGTGCCGACATCCAGGGCTGGATCGAAGACCCCGATTTTTTCGAAAAGAATCCGTCGGAATGCCATGTTCGCGCCGGTCCCGTACTTGCCGCTGCCGCGGAAATTCCCCGCACGCTGCTTTTCCTGGGCGACATGAAACCAGCGGCGCTCGAACCCCCGTCCAAAGCCGCCGTACCGTTCGAACAAGATCTGCGCCTCGGTCTCCAGCTCGTACGGCACGACCAGGCCGGTGACGGCCATCGCCTCGGGGAGCTCCGTGAAAGCCGCAGCGAGCGCCTGAGCCCAGCGCTCATCAACCACAGCGTCGTCGTCTGTGAAAGCAATGATCTCCCCGCTTGCCTCTTCGATCCCACGGTTGCGCGCCCAGTCGAGTCCGGGTCGCGGCTCCCTCACATAACGGAACCCTGGGAAATTCTCGTGGACCAGCTCCCTCGTCCGCTCGTTTGAGGGGGCGTTGTCGACCACCAGCACTTCCAGGTTCCCGTACCTGAGTTTCTGAATCGCCTCGAGGCAAATTGCCAGGGAATCCGTACGGTCGCGGGTGCAGATGACCACGGAGATCCTTGGTTGGGAGTCAGGCTCTCCCGGCTCGGGCAAATCCAGCGAGGTTTCAATAGAAAGTGAACCTGTTGGCGAAGCCTTGAGACTCTTCAGGAGAGTGTGACTCAGGATCGCCGGTTTGAGCTGGTTGAAGATCGCTCTTCTCATCCCCGCTGCCGGACAGCGCCCGTTAGATACTTTCACACGCACGATCCCGAGCGGCGCTCCGTGCAGGCGCACAAGCCCCCATAGTCCGCCGTACATCTCCAGGCCGGCGATATCGTTGATTGGCTGGCTTAATTCGATGTCGATGACTTTGATCGGGAAGATTTTCGACACTTTTCGATCCAGGATGCCTGTTTGAAAGCGGATGGGGAGCGGATCAGGAGCTCAGGACAGCCGAGGGGAATCCAAGGTATTGTGCGATGCTCGCCCCGTATGCTGCCAGCAGCGTCAGATCGGAAGCCCCGAAATGCCCGGGGGTTGGATGGACCAGGGTCAGCACTCCAAGCAGGAGGCCTTTCGCCAGGATTGGGGTGCTGATGGCTGACCGGGACCCGGTCCTCTCCTCCCAGGATCTCCGCAGCCATCGCGTATCACGGTGCGTGTCAATCACGAGGGCTGGTTCGCGGTTCGCCGCCACCCAGCCTGCCAGACCGGATTGCAGGGTATCGATCAGGTGGTCAGCTGGGTATATGCGGACTGTCCCCTCGTAAGCGATCGCCGCCCGCATCGGCGTTCCAAACCCGCCAAAGACGACCAGGCTGCCGCTGGCAGCGTTGAAGACATCTAAGGAGATCTCCAGTCCCTTCCGAAGATAATAATCAGGCCGAAATTCACTCTGATCAGCTCTATCCAATTCACTCAAACTCTCCAGGATTCTCTTGGCTTTTTCAGAAGTGGCGACTTGAGCTGGAACCTGCTTCCGGGATTCAGAGCTGGTAAACAGTTCGGGAGCAGGCAGATCGGGAGCTCCCTCCCCCGCCTGAGCGAGCTCCTCTCTCTGCCCCATCTCGCGGAGAGCCTTGCTCACAATGTGCTGGAAAACCAGGATGCCGTCCTCGACCCGTTCTAGAGTGTCGCCTGGGATGTCGACCAGGACATCGACCTTTGTGCTCTCTTGGTCTTTCGGCCCTCCCGTGATCAGGATCGTCTTGGCCTTGACGTTTTGAGCGTGATGGACCCCGGCGAAAATTCCAGCCCTTTTTTCGTCAAGGGCAATCCCGACCAGGACGTCTCCCTGTCGAATGAGATTGGGCAGCTCGAGAACCGAGATATCCTGGTGCTGCCGCTCGACCTTCTTTCCCTGGGCGGCTTCTGAGGGGAACCTGGTCGTGCTCACGCGGAATACCCGGCGCGGTCCTGGGGGCAGGTCGCGGGCCAGGTCTCGGGCAAACAGCCCCGCCAGTGTCGCCATCTCCCCTTCCCCATAAATAAAAATCTGCTTCCCAAGCTGCCAGGCGCCGTGGATCGTCGTGATCGCTTTCTCCACTCCGTCCAGCGGCAACGGGTCGATAGTAAAAGGCAGGTCGGTAATGTAGGTCCTCAGCCGGCCGTTGACCTCTCGCCGCACTACGCCAACCGAAGGGAACAGATTCTTCACTGCAACTAGGTATCCAGGGATGCCTTCTGTCAGCCTGAGCTCAGTGATAAGCCATTGCGCCAGGATGATCAGCTGTAGACAACCCTGCAGGGTGGCGAAAAACAACAAGACAGACAGCCTGTGCCCGCCAACGAAAACGGTGAAAAACGTCCCCACCATCAGCAAGAGAATGGTTGTGGCTTGAGGCAAGAGCCAGACGGGGTTGAGCTTGCCGGAGCTTTTGGGCGTTGAGCGGAAAGACAGCGGCAGCCGCAGGATGGCCATGATCCAGGCGACCAGGTAAATTGGCCAGGTAGCGTAAATCAGGGCTACGGCTCTTACCAGGGAGGTCTTCGGTGTGGACGGATGCTGCCAGGTGCGGAGAGCGACGAACCGGATCAAGACATCGCACAGGACAAGTGGAGTCAGGCGGATTAAGTACTCATGAAACGCCTGGAGGAAAGGACCGGAGGCATAGATCAGGACCGCAATGGTAGCAAACAGGTGCAGGCCGATCGCCGGTCCAATCCAGTATTTGGTCATGCGAACAGCGTAAGACAGCCGCTGTCCCCAGGTCAATTTCCGAAACACGCGTGGAAGCACGGTGATGAGTAGTTCGAATACCCCTCTGGCCCACTTCATCTGTTGGATAAACCATGCGATGAAGCTGGGCGGCGCCTGCCCAGGCGCCAGGGGCTCAGCCACGTATGCTGACTTCCAACCTGCAGCGTGCAACGCGATCGACGTCGCCAGGTCCTCAGCCAGCCCTGCCTGGTAGCCGCCGATCCCTTCGAGCGCAGCCCGTCGGATCAACGCATTGCTTCCCATCATGGTCGCCCCGCCGATCACGTTCGCGCCCAGATAGGTCGGGTTGTAAAATTCGAGACTGGTTTCCATTGCAGCCTTCGCCACCCAGCTCTCCGCGGCATTTCCGAAGGTGATCATGACCTGCACGAACCCGATCTTCGGGTCCTGAAAGTATCCCAGAGACTTTTCCAGGAAATCAGGCTCGGGCGTGTGGTCGCAGTCAAGTATGACGATGACATCTCCGCTCGTGCGGCGGAGCGCCGCGTTCAAATTACCCGCCTTTGCGCCTTGGTGATCGGATCTGGTCAGATAACCGCTGCCGTACCTTTCCGCCAGTGCCGACAGCGCCGGGTCGCGGCCATCGTCCAGGAGCCAGGTGCGGTGGGTGCCGCGCATGGCGCAGGCCGCAGCCAGGGTGTGTTCGATCATCGCATAAGGTTCCCGGTACGCTGTTACGAACACATCGACTGCCAGATCGCCTGGTGGTTTCGGCGCCTCCTCCGACCGCCGGGCGACCAGGTAGAGGATCCAGTTCCCCAGCACCTGGACCCCCGCGTACATAGCGGCGCCGATCAGCCATGCCCACATCAGCGGCGAATGTAGCCGGTCCCCGATGAACCACCAGCTGAAATAATATCCCAGTGCAATACCTCCGCCAGCCACGAGCAGAGGCATGACCCAGGTACGTATGATCATCCTCTCATCGTTCAGGGGCGTCCCTGTATTTTTCCTTCCGAGAAGCTTTCCACGCGAGGTCCGCACTGTCCCTTTCACCCTCACCCATCACCTTTCACCTCTGCTTTGGTCTTGTCCTCAGCAGGATAAACGTACACGCGCATGGTGAAAACCCGGGCGCTGAAGTGGTTGTCCAGGTTGGCTACCAGCTGTGTATTTTCTTCCAGCCAGGCATGCTCTTCCGGGAAGAGTTGCTTGACGGTCATGTCTTCCACCAGCCATACCCGCCGGTACTGATCCAGGCCCAGCCGGGAAAACTGCCTGAAACCGACCACTTCTTTGCCCAGGTAGTAATTCCCGACTCCCGTGTTCGCGACCACGACGAGGTCGTCAGCGCTTTTTTCCTCTTGAACGATCTGCAAGGCCTCCCTCCATCGGTCCCGGTTCCCGTGTTGGTACTGAAAGTAAAGCACGTTTTCGCTCAGGGCAGACCCAATCAGCACAGCGATGACCCCTGCCGCAAGGGTTCTCGGATTGTCGCGCAGACAGGCGAACAGCTCGCTTGCCGCCATTGAAGCCAGGATGAGCCAGCTGGTCAGCGAAACGAAAATGTACCGGTTTGCCGTGTAGTGAAAGAAAGATAACCCTGCGATCCCGATTAAAGGGACTGCCGCTCCAAGGACCAGATAGAGCGCAGGACGGCTTCTTTTCATCAAAAAGTGAATTCCGCCGGAGGCCGCCAGGAGAACGGTGGGCAGACCTATGTAAAAAAACGTGCCTCCCATCAACCAGAATGGGTTGTTGTTTACCCGGCTGAAAGATTCATACCACCCCCGGATATTTCCAAGATATGGGAAGGCAAAGACCAGTCCAACGATGCCCAGGGGGGCGAAGAAGATTGCCAGGTTTTTCCAGCTCAGTCCAGCTGGCTTCTCGAACCGGAACAGGTACAGGCAGATTACGTAAAGCACGGCGATGGGCAGGAAGAAGAATGCCAGCAGCCGTTCTTTGGCGGCCAGGCCAAAAAAAACAAGAGAACCTAAAACCAGAGCCGGTTTATCCTCCTCCAGCCCAAGGTAGAAGGTCAGCAAGGCCAGGGTATGGAAGAGCAGCAAGAGCACATAGAAGCGGGCGTTTTGGGACCAGTACAGGTGCCACGGAGAAATCGCCAGCAGTACGGCTGCCAGAAGGCCCACTCCGGCGCCGAGCATCCGCTTTACGGGGAAATACAAGATCGAGATAGATAAGGTCCCGATGAGGGCAGGGACCAGCCTGGCGGTCCACTCCGAAGTGCCCAGGATTGAGGTCGTCAGGTGGATCAGCTGGACTGTGGTTGATTCTACGAAGCCGTCGCTCCTGCCTCCCAAAGAGAAAATCTCGTCCCCCCAAAAGCTCCATTCACCCAGCCGAAAGAACCGCAGCAGAGCAGCTGCGACAACAATTACACCCAGGGAATAATATTCTATTCCGGGGCGCAGCAGCAACTCGCGACGCAGGCGCCTGGACCAGGTCCTCTCGTCCATGATTTCTTCAATCCATTGATTCAATCTGAATTTTCCCCTTGGATCCGTTTACCGAGTGTTTACTTTCAGTCGTTCCGTCGGATAATGATCGATTGGTCTGCACAAAGACAGACACAGGCTGTAATGCTGAGGAAGCTTCCTTCACACCGTCAGTACTACGGGTATATCCAACGTAGGCGAGTCTATCCGGAATAACGTCCTCTGGGATGAATTGTTACACCTATAAAATAGCTATTCGGTCTGCTTTGTTGCAAGCATAGTTTATTGTGTCACTGCAAGGCGGCCCAGCCGTCGAAGCGCTCTCCAAACCAGCCAGGAGATTGCTTCACCGCCTTCGGCGGTTCGCAAGGATACATAACTTTTTAGCTTTCCAGCTCCTGCAACAGAGCAATACCGGTCGACTATTAAGCAAAAACCCTGGAGAAGGCGCCTTCTCCAGGGTTCTTTGATTTTCCAACCGTCGGGGGAGCTGCTTCAATCACCTTCCTGCCCCGGCAGTTCTGCCTCCATGAGCATCTCTTCTTTGGCCTCCTTCGAGTTGGACCCGTTCCGAAGTATCCTCGTCATCCCGGGGATTAATCCCCGCAGAGCGGATAACCGGCCCTTCTCCCGCGAAGAGCTCTCTTCCTCGTAATATCTGGAGTAATAGCGGTTGCCGGTGTAATACCGGAAGGACTTCAAAGGCAGCCGGTTCAACGCCACTCCCACGATGCGCCCTCCAGCGCGCTTGATCTGCTCTACCATGCTGCGCAGGGCAGGTGCCTGCGTATGTCCGATCCATACGACCGCCAGGATGCCGTCCACCCTGGCAGCGAGCACAGCGGCGTCGGCCACGATGAACGGCGGGCCGTCGATGACCACCACGTCCGCCTGGCTCTTCAATCGTTCGAGGATTTCCACCATCTTTTTTGATCCGAGCAGCTCAGCCGGATTCGGCGGTGGATCGCCGGCCGTTATGATGGAGACTTTCCCATCGTTCCAGTCCCTTGCAGCCTGGTCCAGCTCTAATTTGCCGCGAAAAACATCGCTCAGGCCAATGTCGTTCGGGAATCCGAAGAAATTGTGCACGTTTGGCCGGCGCATATCCGCATCCAGCAGGATCACCTTCTTTTCCGCCTGCGCCATGATGACCGCCAGGTTTGCCGCCACGGAGGTTTTCCCGTCGCCCGTGTCTGCGCTGCTCACAAAGATCGTCTTCAATGGGCGGTCCACGCCGGAGAACTCCAGGTTGGTGCGCAGGTTGCGGTACTCTTCGACGATCGGATGCCTGGGGTTCTCGGCCACGTAAAGCTTTCCAGATTGCTCGATATCCAGTTCAGACAGATAACCAATGATCGGCGCGCCGGTCAGCTTCTCGATGTCCTTTGAGGTCTTGACAGTGGTATCGAGGTAATCCAGGATGTATGCTGCCACCGTCGCCAGGGCGAAGCCGACCACGGCAGCCAGTGCGATGATCAGGGGTTTATTCGGCCCGATCGGTCGGCGGGGGACGGTCGCCCGCTCGATGATGCTCAGGGTGTTCGATGCGCCGCTCTGCGTCGATGAGAGCAGGTCCGCGTAGATCGTCTGCATGGTGGTCAGCTTGTTCTGCAGCGCGTTGAGCTGGTTCTGTGTGTCCGCGATCTGGCTGGCGCTGACCAGGTTGCCCAACTCCTGCTGGAGATCTTCGATCTGCGCCTGCGTCTCTTCGATCTGCACTTCCAGGGTGTTCAGCTGCTGGTTGACGAACTCGTTCCTGTCCGGGTCCTCGCCTTCGACGCTCGTCGGCCCGAGGAGGATCAGCTGGTTCGCCAGCTCGTTCGCCACGGCTGCGGCGCGCTCCGGGATGGTGTCGTTCACGACAATCTCCAGGAACTGGCCGTTGGGCACCGCCTGGGCGATGTAGGATGGCAGGCTCCTCAATCCAAGAGCCTGCATGGTCGCCACGCGCAGGGGCTCCCGGTTGGCGATGTCGGCGTAGTTGCTGGCAAGCTCCTGGGAAAGGATGAAGGCGTTGGTCGTCGGGTTTGGGTCGTAGAGGGCCTGTCCGACGATGAGCGTGGACCGGGCCTGGTAGATGGGCGCCTGGCGCACCGTCGCGAGGAAACTGGACACCGCCGCCAGCATGGTGGCTAGGACCAGCAGCCACCACCACCGGCGAAGGGGGAGTAGGTAATTTTCGATTTCCATGATCACTTCCTGATTAAATACCTGGATTCGATTTCCTGTCTGTAAATAGCTTCAAGCTGTTCAGCGATCGCGCTCCAGCGGTGATTTCGTTCGACGTAACGGCGCCCGTTTCCACCGAGGACGATCTGTCGTTCTCTGTCGCCGATCAGCGCCAGGATTGCCTCGGCAAAGGACTGGTCATCCTCCGCGACCAGGGCGTCTACGCCTGGCTCGAGGTCGATCGCCGAGACAGCCTGCGGTGTGGCAATGACCGGCGTGGCGCAAGCCATCGCTTCTAGCACCTTGTTCTGGATGCCTGCTCCATAGTCGATCGGCGCGGCAGCGATCGTCGCTATCTGAAGATGCGGCCGAATGTCTGCTAACGTGCCGGTGACGGCCACGCGGGCATCTTGTTGCAGATCTCGGATGCGCTTGGGTGGGTCCTTCCCCACAATCACCACCTTGACCCCAGGGTCTCGCGCCCAGACCGCCGGCATGATCGACTCCACCAGGCGCACGACCATCGTGACATTGGCGTGGTAACTCATTTTACCACTCGCCAGCACCGTGGCGGGTTCCCTTTTCTCGGGGTCCCCTGGCTGGAAATATTCCAGGTCCACGCCGTTTCGCAGCACGGTGATCCGGTCTGAATCGTTGGCCGCGTTCCCGAAGCCGGCGTTCTCCGAATGCTCATCCACCGCGCCGCTGGCTGCCTGGCTCCCATCCCCTGTATTCACCGCAATTCCATGCTGAGAAACGAGAGACAACATCGCCTCGCGGTCCAACCGCGACGTCACCAGGGTCCGGTCGAACTGGGTGGCGAGCCACGCTTCGTACGGTTCCGTGCGCTTCAGTTCGAAACGGGTGATCCCCCGGTTGATGGCGCTCTTCGAACGCCGCATCGCCTGGCGGAAGAGGTGGCTGATCGAATCGACGCTGTCCCAGACGATCGGGATATCGATGCCTTCCGCTTTCATCCGGCTTTTCAGGTACAGCCCGTACCTGGCGCCCCGCAGGTGTTCAACGTGGACCACGTCGATCTTTCCGGCGCTCCCTGGCTGGACCAGGCGTTCGAAGCTGGCCTGCGCCAGGTTCTTTTCCCAAGAGTACACGGTCTGCAGGGGTTTGCCGGAGGGCAGCGCCCACACGCAGTTCCACAGCGACCGCCAGCCCGGCAGCTGCACCGCCGCGACTTGGCTGTAGGAGGCGTGCAGCTCTTCGAGCGCCTCCCGCTCCTGTTGGTTCGTCCAGACCGTCATCACCGTGACCTGGTGGCCGCGCGCGGTCAGCTGCCGGATCAGGTTGTAAGGGCGGACCCGGATCAGCGTCGGCGCGTAAGGTATCGCAAACAGGATGTTCATTGATTGACCTCCGCGCAGGTCGCAGCCAGTCCTCCTCAGCTGCCCCCTCCCGCCACGACCGGGAGGAATGTGGTGAGTGCATCCGCCACGGTCCACCGGAATTCTTCCGAATCGCTCTGCGGGACCGGAGGGCCGTTGTCGGTGACGGTGATGGTCACTGTGTAAGGGCTGTTGGACGAAGCTTCGAAGCCGATCACGCCGGTGATCAGGCCGGTCGCCGGGTCAATGCTCAGTCCCGGGGGCAGATTCTCGGCGCTGAAGTTGAGCGTGTCTCCAGAGTCGGGATCGGCGGCGTCGATCTTCAGAGTGATCGGGGTCCCTTCAATGTGGCTCTGGTCCGCCGGGGGGTCGAGCAGCTCCGGCGCCCGGTTGGCATTGTCCACCGCCCAGGAGAGATTCACCGCCGCGCTCAGGGCGGGATCCCCATCGTCCGTTGCCGTGACCTGGACTGCGTACGCGCTGCCGGTGTATGCCGAATAGCTGATCGTCCCGCTGACCAGCCCGGTGGATGGATCGATGGTCAAGCCGGGGGGCAGGCCGGTCGCGCTGTAAGTCAGGGAGTCGCCGTCCGGATCAGCAGCTGTGAACTGCAAGGATATGGCGTCCCCTTCCGTGCTGCGCTGGTCGCCTGGCGGGCTGCTGAAGCCGGGCGGGCGGTTCACGTCGTTGACCGACCAGGTGAATGGCTCCTCCGAGGGCAGCCCCGGCTTCCCGTCGTCGACCTTGACAACCACGCTGTACTGCACGGGGTCGCCCTGGGAGGCGTCATAGGAGATCGTCCCGCCGATCAGCCCGGTGGAGGGGTCGATCCCCACGCCTGGAGGAAGCCCGGTGGCGCTGTACGTCAGAGCGTCCCCGTCCGGGTCCGTCGCGGTGACCTGAAGGCTGACCGGTTGACCCTCGCTGCCCATTTGATCCGGGATAGGAGTGATGACCGGCTTCTCGTTATTGCATGCGGCGTCGATCACCTCGATGATTTTTGCCTTCCAGACTCCAGCCATCTTGTTGTAACCCGTCTTCCACGGATGCAGATTATCGATCATGTCCCCGTCTGGTTGAATCTTATAGATGATGCCTGCGCCGTCCTCCATGTCCACCAGGAAGAGCGTCTGGTTAAATTCTGCCCGACCTTGAGCCATGCTTTCGATCTTGTCGTTGAATTCGGTGACTTGTGGCTTCTCCGGCGCCCGGTTGATGATGCGGGCCAGGATGACGATCACCGCCTGTCCGCTGTCCTGTTCGAACCTGTCGACCTCGTTCAAGATGCCTTCGACCTGGGCCGGCTCGGGATCCAGGCTGTTCGTCCCGATGTGAAGTAATATGATGTCGGGGGGATTTTTCGTCAACCAGTTTTTGCTCGTCGGATAAAGATTGTAAATGTTTTCATAGATGTAAGTGTCTGTAGCGCCGTTGTGCCCTTCGTGCTGGGTGTCCGTGAAGCCAGGGTAACTGCTGCCGTTGTCCATTGATCCGACGAAGTCGGTGCTATAACCTGCTGCCGTCAGCAGTTCTTTCAGCTGCCATCGGTAGCCGATGTCGTCTCCTGCATCTGGTCCCTGGCCGTTTTCGTCTGTGTCATTCCCTGAGTATCTCCCGGTCGTGATCGAATCCCCCAGCGGCATGATTCTCGCCGTCGAGCAGATCGAGAGCAGCCCGGCGGCTGATACCCGGCGCGCGGGGCTATCCCAGCAGGTTGCCGCTATCGAGCAAACCACGATTAGCCGGACCAAGATCAGGGGAAAGGATCTGCTCATCGCCTCTTCTGGACTGGGTGGGATCCACGCTCAGGGCTTCCAGTCGATCACCACCGGCAGGAAGACCTGCGCGGTCACATTCCAAACAAATTTGACGCTGTCAGCCATCTCCCCATCCGATACGACGACTTCCACCAGGTGGGTCCCCGCCGAAGCGTTCGTCAGGACGCCGCTGATGACCCCGGTCGTCGGGTTGATCCCCAGATCCGGCGGCAGGCCGGTCGCGGTATAGGTCAGCGGATCGCCGTCCGGGTCGGTCGCTTCGATCTCGAGGTGGATTTCCACCCCGCTCTTATGCGCCTGGTCTCCCGGCGGGTTCGTGATCTGCGGGCTGCGGTTGTCATTCATCACCGTCCAGGTGAAGCTGACGGTCGTGCTCCGGGGGTCCACGGGGTCGTCGTCGGTGACGGTGACTTCCGTCTGGTAGGGGTTGCCCGCCGCCGTGTGGCTTACCTCGCCGGAGATCACCCCGGTGTCCGGATCGATACCCAGCCCGGGCGGGAGCTCCACCGCCGAGAAGCTCAGGGCATCCATGTCCGGGTCGCTGGCCTGGATCGGCAGGTTCACCTGCTCACCTTCGGTGTTGGTCTGGTTCCCGGGATTCGTCACGTCGGGCGGCGCGTTGGCCTCGCTGACCGACCAGATGAAGCTCACCTCGACCGGGGTCGTGACCCCATCCGTGACCGTTACCGTCACCGCGTACGGAGAGCCGGGCGCGGCGTCGTAACTGATATTCCCGCTGATTAAACCGGTTGCTTGATTGATGTCCAACCCCAGAGGGAGCCCGGTTGCTGAATAGTCCAGCGGATCACCATCCCGTGAATCGGCGTCGATCTGGAGGGCAATGGCATCGCCTTCGTGGTCATCCTGGTCGGCCGGCTGCGTCACGTCTGGTCGTTGGTTGCAGTATTGCAGCACCTCATTTTGCAATACCGGTTGCCAGGTCTGGGCCATCAACGTGTATCCGGTCTTATATGGATGCAAATTGTCCCACATGTCCCCGTCCGGGGCTGAGCTCGCGTTAAATACGTGGTAATCGAAGCCGGGGATGAATTCCATATCGACCGAGACGATGTCTGGATCGCCTCGCGCGGCGATCAGATCAGCGACCGCGTTATTGTAGTTCGTCGTTGTCGTGCTCTCTGGACAGGCGGTTAGAATGCAGCTCCGATTGATGATCTCCGCCACGATCACTTTTACTTTCTTTCCACCTGGGCTCTGTTCAAACTCGTCGATCTGGTCCAAGAATTTGTCGATCCAGACAGTATCCGATTCAGGCCCATTCGTGCCGATGTGCAAGAGGATGACGTCCGCCGGATAGGTCTCCAGGTAAGGTCCGGGTGTCTCATCTTCCTCAGTAACTGGATGCTTTCCAAACTCGAGCAGTTCCTCAATTCCTCGGACGGTCGCATCCGGATAACCGGCGTGATCGGCATCGAACCCCGTGTAACTCTCCCCATTGATCTCGCCGCCGATGAAATCTACCTCATATCCATCGGATATCAGGGCATCATACAGGTCTTTACGATAGGATATCCATTTGGCTGGATCGGCTTCACCAGACGATTTCCCGGCAGTGATCGAATCTCCCAGGGGCATGATCTTCAGCGGCACCGGGCAGACATAGCTGCTTGTGGCTGCCGCTCCGGCGCTTCCGGAGAGCGCTTCCCGCCGTTCGGGCGCGGCCGCTGCTCGCTCCCCGCCGCTCCCCGCCGGGGCCGCCACGGCCAGCCCCAGGACCCAGCTGATGGCGAGTACTGAGAGTAACCGCCGGGTGTTGTCATATCTCCGCAAAGTGTCCGCCTCCTGATGGGAATCGGGGTGAATCCAAAAAGTGCCAGGCCATCTGATTCCAGGACCCCTGACGCGATGAACTGCTGATACCCTGGCAGCCTTCGCCGGTCGCGTGGCTTAGGGAAGCGTCTCCCTCATGGGCTGGAGCGGATGACCACCGGCTGGTAGTTGTACCAAATGTCGGTGATCGTCCAGGTGAACTGAACGGTTTTCGTGCCGTTGGGCTTGCCGTCCGTCACCGAGAGGGTCACCGTGAAGACGCTCCCCGGGTTGGAGGTGACCGTCCCGCTGATCAGCCCACTGCTGGCGTCGATGGTCAGCCCGCCCGGCAGCCCCGACGCGCTGTAGATGAGCGGGTCGCCGTCCGGGTCGCTGGCGATCACCTGGAGGGACACATCCTCGCCTTTCCGGCTCACCTGAGGCGCCGGTTTGGTCAGGTCCGGCTTCCGGTTGGTGTCCGAGATGTTCCAGGCGAAGGTGACGCTCGTGCTCAGCTTCGGCGAGCCGTTGTCCGTCGCCGTGACCGTCACCGAGTATGCGCTGCCCTTGTACGCCTCGTAGCTGATCGTCCCGCTGATCACCCCGGTGCTGGCGTTGATGCTCAGGTCCGGCGGCAGGCCGCTCGCGGTGAAGGTCAGCGCAGTCCCATCCGGGTCGCTGGCCTGGATGGGCAGGTTGATCGACGCGCCTTCGGCGCTGTTCTGGGTCCCGGGGTTCTCGACGGTCGGCGCGCGGTTGACGTTGTTCACCACCCAGGTGAACGTCACGCTGCTCGACTCCGGGGGGATTGCGTCGTTCGCCACCGTCACCTGGACCGTGTACGGGCTCCCCGCCGCCGCGTTGTACCCCAAACTGCCGGTGATCAGCCCCGTCGAGGCATTGATGCTCAGCCCGGGCGGCGCACCCGTCATCGAGTAAGTGAGCGCGCTGCCGTAATCCCCGGTGGCCTGGATCTGGAGGGAGATGCCCGTATCGCCTTCGTCGTTCGTCTGGTCGCCCGGGTTGATGACCTGGGGCGCTTCCTTGCAGTACGACTGACCCAGTCCATCGCTGTAGTGCGCCTGGATCTCCTCCAACGAGAGAGCCTTTCCGTAGACTGCCACTTCGTCCAGGGTGCCGATAAAATGGTAGCCTGGCTGGAATGGTGGAGTCTGTCCAGACTGGTAATACCCGATCGTAACGAAATCAGGCCCGGAGAAGGTGCCCGTGTAACTGTTGTTGGCATCGACGGAATTTACCAGCTGACCATCCACATACACCAGGTTTTCGTCGCTGTTGCTGTCACGGACGCCGACGATGTGATGCCACGCATTATCGTTTATAGGCGCAGTACCTTTAATCTGGATGTCGCCGCTCATACTCGCTCTCAGGCTGAAGATCGCGACGATGGTCGGGTTCTCGCTCAGCGGGTCATCCGGGCCGCAGCCGAGCCACCAGGCTGCGCCGCCGGCGCCGTTGTATTCCCCGATGACAACCCGGTTCGGAATGGTGCCGATGCAGTCGTCCCCGGTCTTGATCCACGCCTCCAGGCTGAAGCTGTCGGTGATCTCGAAGTTCAGCGAATCGTCGTCAGCCACGTTGATCCGGTCGTTCCCATCGAAATCAAAGGCGTCGCCGATCTTCCCGGCGCCTGAGGCTGGACAATTCTGAGCCACCTGGCAACTGCCATCATTCGCAGCAATCACGTCCTCGAAACTCCTCGGCGGCGTCGCCGGTCCGTCGTCGAGCGGCCAGTAAGATATCATCCCGCTCGTGTCCGGCGTGCAGACTGCCAGCGGAGACGTCTCTGCGTTTTCAAACCGCCCGTCAGACGCACGGGCAGGCGCATCCCTTTCCCCCAACCCAGCCAGCATGGACACCGATAAGAACACCAACAATGCCGTCAGCAATGAAATAGATCTGTGCATCACGGTCCCTCCTTTGCATTTGGATCGAATGCTCATCCGCAGCCCGGAGTTCGTCCACGCCAGGTTGGAGCAGCCGTTCTCGGTTTTCGCCGGAAGCGCTGCTGGCAGGCGGCGTGGATCCGCCGCCGCCCGCAGCGCCCCTGGGCTTCAATTTTCGCTGGTCAAAACTGCTGTCTGGACCTGTCTGACCTCCGGTTCGTGAATTTTAGCAGTCCAGAGATCCTGGCGGGTACCAATATATTACTATTTTTGATCTAGTCCCGTCACGGACCGTTCAGGACGATCGGCAGGTAGAAGGACCAGAACCGCGCCACCGTCCAGGTGAAGGTCTCTTCGTCGGACCCCAATTCATCAGTGCCAACCTCCGTCACCGTCACCGTGACCGTGTAGGGGCTTCCCGCCGCAGCGCCGGTCGCGATGGTCCCGCTGATCTCTCCGCTGTCGGCGTCGATGCTCAATCCGGGCGGCAGCCCGCTCGCGCTGAACGCCAGGTCGTCATTGTCCGCATCGGTCGCGATGAGTTCGAGCGAGACCACGTCGCCTTCCAGGTTCGACTGGTCGCCCGGGTCAGTCAGGTCGGGCGGCTGGTTTACCGGGTTGACCGTCCATGTGAAGTTAACCTCCGTTTCGTCCGCGCCGTCCGAGACCGTCACGCTGACGGAATGGTCTCCGGCCGAAGTCTGGGTGAGCGTCCCGCTGATCAGTCCGGTGCTGGCATTGATGCTCAGGTCCGGTGGCAGGCCTGTCGCGCTGTAAGTCAGCGTGTCCCCCTCCACGTCCGTTGCGGCGATTTGCAGCGTGGGGCTCTCCCCTTCGTCGTCATCCTGGTCAGCCGGCGGCGTCACGTCCGGCGGGTCGTTGACTGAGTTCACGGTTACATCCACCGTCCCCTGCACGGGGTCCGCGATCCCATCAGTGATGGTGTAGTGAAAAGAGTCCGCGCCGTTGAAGTCTGCCGGGGGAGTGTACTGATAGTTCCCGCCGCCCAGGTCATCGATCGCGCCGCCCTCCGCCGACACCGTGTCTACAGAATCCAGTGAAGGCGTCGCTCCGTCCGGGTCCGAGTCGTTCGCGAGCAGGTCTGCCCCCGTGAAACCGACCGGGGCGTCTTCATCTGTCGAGAGGTCGTCGTCCGAGGCATCCGGGGCGCTGTTGCAGTAAGACTGCCCGGCGCCCCCGTTGTAGTGCGCCTGGATCTCGTCGGGGCTGAGTGCTTTCTTATAAATAGCCACCTCGTCCAGAATCCCATTTAGTCGATACCCAGATTGGAAAAAACCAAGCGTAATAGGGGCTTGTAGCAAGGGATCGGAGAACGAACCATTGTAATCTTTAGATCCAGAGTTCTCCTGGACACCGTCCACGTACAGGTAATTTGTATCACTCGCATTGTCACGCACGCCCACCACATGGTGCCAGCTGTTGTCATTTAATGGCGTTGTACCTTTGAGCAGGAGGAAAGCATGATTGTCATCTTCCAGATGAAACATTGCAATTGTCGCAGAATTAGGGTCTCCATCTACTACGAGTCCACACCCCAACCACCAGGCGTAACTTAATGAGCCGTTAAACTTCCCAATGAATACCTTGTTTCCTTGGCAAGTAGTACCATTTTCGATCTTCACCCAGGCTTCGAAAGACAGGCTGTCGGTGCCGGCGAAGTTCAACGAGTCGTCGTCAGCGACCGTGATCCCATCGTTCCCCCCGTCGAAGTCGAAAGCTGTCCCGATCAGCCCGGCAGCTGATGTCGGGCAGCCTGGATCTGTGCAGGTCCCCGGGTTGTCGTATCCTCCGGTGTCAAGCGCGGCGTCTTCAAAAGCCGTGGCATTCGGCCCGTCGTCCAGGGGCCAGTAGGAGATCATGTCCGAGGTGTCCGGGGTGCACGCGGCCAGCAGCGCGGCCGGCTCCCTCCCCTCCTCTGCCGGCCTCGCCTGGACAGCGGGCGCGCCTCTCCCGAATCCCGCCAGCAGCAGCGCAAGGGAGGTGAATGCGAAAGATGAAATTCTGGTGAGCCTGATCATGGATGTCTCCTTGAGGACAAATCCCGCTCCATATAAAATAAGACGAACTAATCGAGAAAACGTGTCACTCGGCCAGCAGTTGACCACGCGGGCGTGATCGGCGGGCGCGTCGGCTGCCTGGTCGGGACGGCTTCCATTCATTGTGCGCTTCCATCTTGATAGACTTCCGCCATTGCCTTGAGGACGACCTGCCAGTCGTACCGCGCCTCCGCCAGGGCGCGGCCCCGGACGGCCAGCCTGTCCCGCAGCTCCCTGTCCTGGAGAAGTCTCACGACCTCGCCCGCGAAAGCCTCCGGGCTGTCCGCAACCAGCACTTCCTCCCCTGGGCGGGCTTCGATCCCCTCGAGACCGACCGGCGACGTCACCACCGGCATCCCGCGTGCAAAGGCTTCCAGGATGCGCACCCGCATCCCGCCCCCCGCCCGCAGCGGCACGACCATGAGGGCAGCCTGTTCAAGATATGGGGTCAGATCGTCCACGTAGCCGGTCACCCTGATCGAGCCATCCGCTTCAGCTGCCTGGCGGAAATCCTCCGGTGGATTCTTGCCGATGATGGTCAGCGAGACCCCCGGCACCGCCTGCCGCACCGCCGGGTACACCTGCCCGAGGAACCAGCGGATCCCGTCGGCGTTCGGCGGGTAGTGCAGCGTGCCCAGGGTGACCAGGTTCAGCGAATTTGCGCTTCTCTGCAAAGGCTGCAGCGCCTCCGTGTCGACCGCGATCGGGACGACGGTGATGACTGGCATCCGAGAACCCTCGTCCCGGGAATGAGCTCTGCCGGATGCCTCTATCAGCAGCTCCCGGTCGATCTCGGTGACTGCCAGTGTGTGGTCAAAATGGTTAACGATGAAACCCTCGTATTGTTTCACCCGGTTTGCTTCCAGGCGGAGGAGCGGTTTCAGGTAAGCGGGCGAGCTGCCGGCCATGCGCTCGACGATCTTCCAGACCGCGTTGTGGGCGTCGAAAACCAGCCTGGCCCGCGGCGGGCGGGAATTCGCGGCCTGCGCCTGGAGTGCGAATTGCGCCATCGTCAGCTGGTCCGCGTGGATCACGTCGAAATGGGTGGTCCCTGCCACCTCTGCGATCTTCGACCTCATGGCGTGCAGGTTATCGCGCTCGACCAGGAAGGGCCGCTGGCTCACCTGGCTCCACAGGAAATAAAAGGCGTCCATCGCCCGGACACGGGTGATGGGCGCTGCGTGGACGGCCGCGCACACCGCCTCGAGCGCCGGCAGGTGCTCCACTTCGTCTGGCCTGACATAGGAGATCAGCGTGATCCGGTGGCCTAGCCCCGCCAGGTAGCGCAGCACGTGCCAGGTCTTGATCCGCGGGCCGGCGTCTGGGGGATAGGGAAGGATTTGGGTCAGGAAGAGGACTTGCATCAGGGGCAGGCTGGCAGCAGAAGGGGTTATTGGGATCGATCCGTTGACTCGGGCTCGTACAGGTATAGCCGCATCTTGAAGACCCGCGCCCGGACATCCACGTCGTAATTTGCGACCAGCCGGGCGTGCTCCTCGAGCCAGCCCAGCTTATGCGGGCTTTTCGTCCCCAGGTTATTGTCCTCGACGAACCAGATCCGCCTCCCCATTGCGCCGATCGATTCGATCGCGAGAGATTCGATCCCCATTACTTCGTGGTTCAGGTAATAATCCCCGAGCAGCGGCTCGGTGACGACGACCAGGTCGCCTGCCAGCGCCTCTTCCTCGATGCGCTGGAACGCCGCCTTCCAATCATCCCGGTTTCCATTTTGGTACAGGAAGTAGAGCAGGTCCTCGCTCAGCGGTTCTAACAGCAGGATCAGAAAGACGCCTGCGGCGAGGATTCGGCTGGAGCCCTGCACGCGGGCGTAGATCGCTTCCGCCGCCACACCCGCCAGGACGATCCAGCTCGTCAGAGAGATGAAGATGTACCGGTTGGCGGCGTACTGGATCAGGGCCAGCGAAGCGACCGCCAGCATGGGCAGCAGCGCAGCGATGGAGAAGAGCAGCGTCGCTCGATCCCGCCCGGCAGTGAGCCGATAAATGCCGCCAGCAGCTCCCATCAGGATGACCGGGATCCCGATGTAATAGACAGCGCCGGAGAGGATCCAGATCGGATCGGAGTTAACGGTGCCGAAACCCGCCAGGTATCCCGGGAGGTCCTGGAGGAATATCCAACCCACGACCGCCCCGATGAGGACGACAGGCAAACCCAGCAGGAGCAGGTTCCTCCGATTCAATCCAGGCGGCTTTTCGAAGGGCAGCAGCTGGAGGCAAACCAGGTAGAGGGCGGCGATGGGCAAGAGTATGACGGCGAACATCCTCTCCCGCACCGCCAGCCCCAGGAAGACGAGGAAGAGGACCAGGTTGAGGAGCCTGTCCTTCTCGATCCCGTGGTAGAAGGCGACCAGGGCCAGCGTCGAGAAGAGGAGCAGTGTCGTGTAAAAACGCGCGTTCTGCGACCAGTAAAGATGCCAGGTGGACACCCCCAGCAGGAGGCTGGCGATCAGCGCCGTTCGCCCGTTGTACAGGTCCCTGACGAGGAAATAGAGGACGGGCACGGTCAGGACCCCGATCAACGCCGGGACCAGGCGGGCAGCCCATTCCGAATTCCCGAGGGCGTTCACCGCCAGGGCGATGAGCGCCTTCGAGATGCCAGGGTCGGTGAAAGTGGTTCCAGGCAGCGCCCCGATGGCGCGCAGCGTGTAGATCTCGTCGTACCAGAATGACCAGTCGCCCAGTTTATAGAACCGCAGCCCGGCTGCGATCAAGGTGATCGCAGCCAGCGCCGCGATCTGCGCCCGCGTGCCCCCCGCCGACAGTTTTATCCTCTCGAGCTTATCCATGTATCCTGCGTAGCTCAGCCCCTTGTTTGCGTCTTGCGGTCGTCTTGTGGGCGCCGCGTGGGCTGCGCGTCGGCGTCTCCCGGGCCTGACCGCGCGTGGGCGTTTTATCTTCCTGATTAACGCTCGGGCAAGCTGAATGTTACGGATCTCCCAACCCGGCCATCAATCACCGGAGGGGGCGAGCCGCAGTCGGATTCTCCGCAGCGCCTCCATCGCCCCCCACGCCGCCAGCAGGAAGGCGAGCTCGGTTGCCAGGGTGATCAGGTGTTCGGGCGCCAGCCACCCTCGATCCCAGCGCACGCCGTAGAAGAGGACGAGATCCGACGCATACCTGCCGCTCGAGAACGGCCAGAAGACCATCACCCCCCGGGTGTCGTAGGTGAAAAAGTCCATCCCCACGTGCAGCGTGTAGCTGGCGAACGCCGCCAGGAACGAAAGCAGGAAATCGGATCGGACCCACCACCGGAGGAGGCTCGCAGCCGCTATCGCCAGCCCCAGGCCAGCGGCCAGGCTGTGCGTCCACTGGTTGTGGAACCTCTCCAGGTCCCCCCAAAGCAGACCGGGGACGGCGTCGAAATCCGGCAGCACCGCGAACAGCAGGCTGATCCCCAGCAGGGGAAGCGCCGGCTTCGCGCTCCCGGGACTCCCCGGAGTCAGCCTGCCCTTCGCAAGGCGGTAGACGAGATATCCAGTTGCAGTGTGGATGATCGGAGAAGGCAAACAGGCCGGGTCTCATCCCCGGCGTCGAATCTAGATGCTATCTTAAAAATGAGAGGGGGTCTTATTCAGCGGTGGAGCCGCTGAATAACACCTTCATAACCCGGCTTACCCGCCGCATTGTATCGCCGTAGGCAGGTAGACCTTGAATGTGAGCTGCCCCGCCAGGTCCTCGAGCCCTGGGAACCCCCCGCCGATGCCCGCCTGTCCGCCATTCATCTGCGGATTATCCAGCAAAAGCACCCAGTCCTGGCCGCCTGGCGGCGTGAAGGAACGGCTCCCGCCGCCACCGACCGAACCGGCGTCGCTCGCGGCGCCCGTCCGGGGATCGAACCAGGAGGCGTCGTAGTTCCCGCCGACGCCGGACAGGTCGATCGTGACCTGCCCTCCCTGCGGAAGGTACACCGCGTAGACATCCCCCTCCTTGCCGAAGCAGTATTGGTCTTTGTCTGATAACCGTGCGTTGCACGGCCTCATCTCGTTGAAGGGCAGGTTCTCGATGAACTGGCGCGCCCGGGTCATGTCCTCCAGCATCGGCGCAAGGTCCTGGATGGTGACGTTCCCGCCGGGCCCGTAGGCGTCGCGGTAGTGCAGCTCGAAGCTCCCGCCCCCGAAGAAGATCGGATAGAGCACCGCGGACCTCATTTTAGACCGCGTCGCATCGTTCACGCTATCGACCCCGGGCAATTCGTCGATCATCACGGGGATGGGTCGGCAGGCAGCCGCGCTCTCTTCCCGGTGGGTGATGACGACGCCGTTTTGATCGCGGATGTCCGCGTTCGAGAAGTCCAGCGCGCCGTTCATCGGCTGGAGGCTGGTCAGATCGAAGTTTGGGTTCCCCAGGAAAGGCCAGGGGTCGACGCGGTGCACAGTGATCGCGTGCCCGTAGGGGTCCAGTGAGCGCAGCTTCTTTGCCAGGTTGATCTGCTCCTGGTCGGTGTAGATCTCATTGGCTTCCTCCCCCAGGTTCCAGATCAGGCCGGGGTGGTGTCCGAACCGCGCCACCATCTCCTTGAAATACAGGTCGTGGTTGTAGCCGTCCCAGGCGCTGTCGTCGTTCAGGATGATGTGCAGGACGACGCCTTTGCTCTCGGCGTAGGTGAAGAAGTCCTCCCAGAGCTGGAGCCGGGCGACATCGAACTGGTTGGAATTCTGCTTCGCTTCTTGGGGCGTATCCCCCAGCCAGGGCCAGGTGTCATTTCGGTCGCCATCGATGTTGTTGGTGATCACGTAGATGCTGTTGACGCCCTTGCTGCTCAAGAAATCGACAGCCTCCTTCTTGGCGTTCCAGCTGCCGAAGGCGTCGCCCAGGAAATTCTCGGGGTCGTCGACGCCGCCTTTGATCCAGTAATCCCCGTTCTTGAACCTCAAGTAGTGTCCACCCGCGTACTGGAGAGTGCCCAAACACGCCAGGGATTGTGCCCCGCCGCTCGCCTCAGCCTGGCAGCCGGCGGCTGCTTCGACCTCGAACTTCCCGGTGAGCCCGTCCAGCGGGCTGACATCACTTTCCGAATGGAAGGTCCACTCGCCTGGGGATTCGGCGAAGAAGCGCGCCTTCCATACGTTCCCATCCTGGCCGCCGGTTCCATCTCCATCGAAAAAAGCGGGGACGACAAGAGTCTGACCGGCTGGGCCTGTGAATGCGACATTGACGCCGATTTCGAAGGGATTTCCCGACGAGGACAGATTCCCAGGCCCCTCCGAGGACAGCACAATCTCTATCTTCGAGCCCTGCTGGAAGCTGCCTAGATAACCCAGGTCCTGCGAGCCAGGGAAAGTGATCGATGGAGCGGGTGAACTGACCCCCTCCGCGGCAGTCCTTTCGATGACGGTCCCGGATGGGGCGTCCACTTCCGATGAAACGACGGCGTTCGTAGTCTCGGTGGCAGCCGCTTGATTCTTAGGTACGAAGAACGCCTGTCCTAACACAATGGCGGTGATAATTCCGGCCCCGATCAGGATTAGTAGGTGAACCGGTGAAATTCTGCGGTTGTTTTGTTTCAAGATTGTGTATCCCTGGAGTGTGATGTTCATCTGCGCCTTCCGGATCAAGATCGGTGCCAGCCCGAGGAGTGACACCTTAATTTAGTCAGGCGCGCGGCTTCCGTCAATAGTGTAAAGGTACCGGTCTTAGAAGTGAAAATGTAAGCTGGCCGACCGATCCCGCTACCTCATCGGGTAGCCCCCTGCTGCCCCTGGCCAGAAATCTCCCCCCATGGTGAGCGTCGGGAGGCTGTCCGCCGTTCCCGACGCATCTATCTGCACATTGTCGAAGCACCGCCCGCGGACGAATGCCTCGTTTAATGAATCGGTGAAGAACCGCGCCGTATCGAGCGCGACCGGTTGGTTGAACGGGATGTTGCTCCCGACGACTGTGCCTCCCACGGACGCCTGGTAGGTCTGCGCGTCGAGGTCCGCGATGACGGAAAGCGTCGTAGTTCCGCTCACGACCGCCAGGGCGGTATCCTCCCCTCCCATCCGGTAGGCGAGTGTCTGGTGGACCCCTCCGACCTGGGTCCAGACCAGGTTCACCGCGACTCCCCCCTCCTGGCTGTCGGGGTTCATCAGCGCATTTTCCCCCAGCTGCATGAACAGGCGGTAGCTCACCTCTTTGATCGTCCTCTGCCAGTCGAAGGCGAAAGTCCAGGTGACCTGTCCGCCTGAGACCTGGGAGAACGTCCGTGAGACCATCGGCCGGTTCGCCAGGTCAGAGGCGTCCAGGAAGCACAGGCGGTTCCCGCTGATCCCGGCCTCGGCGCCCGCCGTTTCGATTTCCACCCAGCCGTTCCCCACGATCAGGCTGTCGGGCCGGTCGAAATTGTCTGCGAGCAGGGGCCCAGCTGCCGGCGTCGCGGTGGGCGTTGGGGATGAGATGGTGGTCGGCGTCGAGGTGGAAGTTGGAGACGGGGTGGCGGTGGGCGTCGGCGTGTTCGTCTCGGTCGGGGTCGCGTTGCCGGTCGGCGTTTCAGTCGGAGTGGGTGTGCGAGTCGCGGTGGGTGTTGGGGTCGCCGTATCGGTCGGGGCCGCGGGATTGGTGGTGGTCGGGGTGTGTGTCGCGGCGTCGGTGGGCGTGGGTGTGTGCGTCTCAGAGGGCGCGGCGGTGGGTGTTGGGGTCGCCGTGTCGGTCGGGGTCGCAGCATCGGTCGCAGTTGCCGTGCTCGTTGCCGCTTCGAAGGTCATCAGCTGCACATTATCGAAGCACCGCCCGCTGAAATACACTTCGTTAAGCCCATCCGTGAATAACCGCAGACTGTTCAGATTCACCGCGCTGTCGAATGGAATCTCTGCCAGAACTTCGCTCCCATCGATCGCGATCTGGTATGTTTTGGATTCGAGGCTGGCCAGGATAGAAATTTCCGCCGGACCGCTCAGGACCGTTACAGCTGTTTCAACGCCTGCTTTTCGGTAAGCCAGAGTCTGGTGGACGCCGTTCAGGTTGGTCCACACCAGATTGATCCCGGCGCCGCCGTCCTGGCTGTTCGGGCTCATCAGCGCCCCGTCTCCGAGCTGCATGAATAACCGGTAGCCCATTTCTTTAGAGGTGCGCGCCCAATCGAAGTCGAACCGCGCCAAAACCTGCCCAGAAGAGATCTGCGGGAAAGAATGGGCGACGATCGGACGGTTGGCTGCATCCGAGGTGTCCTGGAAGCACAATCGGCCTCCGGCGATTCCTGCAACTGCTCCTGCCGCTTCGATTTCCTCCCAGCCATTGCCGAGAGTACCGCTGTCCGGGCGCTCGAAATCGTCGGAGAACAGCTCATTGATCGGTGGCGTTGCCGTGGGGATCGCCGTGTTGGTCTGGGTTGGTGAAGGACCGGGCGTCGCCGTCTCGATTGGACCGGAGCTCAGAAGCAGGACCCAATCCGCGGAGTCCGGCGCTGCGAACGACGCCACACCGCCAGCAGCGACTTGCCCGCTCGCTTGGGAAGAACCTTCCCGCGGGTTGAACCATGTCGCGTCGAATGTGCCCGAGACTCCGCTGAGATTCAGATCGATCGACCCACCGCCGGGCAGGTAGACAGCATATATTTCTCCGGCCTTTGCCAGCGCGAAACCTGAGCCGTTCAGGACGAGCTCATTCGCCGGCCTCATTTCCCAATACGGCAGAGCCGTCAGGAAAGTCCTGGCCCTGGCGAGATCTTCGAACTGCTGGCTGAAATCCTGATAGCCGGGCGCGGCGGCTGTAAATTTTGTGTAGATCTCCGTGTTTGCCCCGCCCATGTATACGGACCATACCATATAGCGAAATGTATCTCGATCTGCCGCCGTAAGATTCCTCGTCGATTCATCGAAAGAGATGGGTATCGTCCAGCCAGCGGTCTCGACTTTGTCGTACCATTCGACGGCGATGGGATTCAAGTCCAGATGAGTGGTTTGAAAGCTGGTTATCCCAAACTCTGGGAAACCGGCAAATGGTTCCCACTT
>CAYQDF010000032.1:0-31038 GCA_964416175.1 uncultured Anaerolineaceae bacterium | reverse complement strand
TTCGACTGCGCCGCACAGGACCCGGCTCCGCTCAGGATGCCTTCGACTGCGCCGCTCAGGACCCGGCTCCGCTCGGATGCTTCGCTCATGAAAAACCAACTGTGACATAGTCGAAGAAAATTGCTCTGTTGCAAGGAGATGGAAAACTAGATAATTATGTGTCATTGCGAACCGCCGAAGGCGGTGAAGCAATCTCCTGGCTGTTTTAGAGACTGCTTCGACGGCTGCGCCGCCTCGCAGTGCCACAATAAATTATGCTTGAAACAAAGATTAATTAAATAATCATTGCGGAGGTAAACATGTCGAATGGAACGAGAGGCCCCTTACGGCGGTCCAGCCAGGACCGCATCCTGGCCGGCGTGTGCGGCGGTCTGGGTGAATTTTTCGGCATCAGCCCGATCTGGTTCCGGCTGGCGTTCCTGCTGGCCCTGATCCCGGGAGGCGTCCCGGGGATCCTGGTCTACCTGATCCTGTGGATCGTCATCCCGAAATCCTAGCGGTTATCTCGTTAAACCCTTGTACTATTCCTCTTAAGGGTCTACGCCTGGATCGAGCAGCCACGCCGGCCTTCCTTTATCTCCCACTTGACCAGAAGGCCATTGTGCCATCCGTGATCAGCGTGGGTCGCGGGTCACCATCTGCTTCCACGACGAAGATATTGGGTTCACCTTCCTGGCTGTTCGCCGGGATGACCAGGTTGCGGCTGTCTGGCGACCAGATCGTCGCCGAACGGGAGTACTGGTCGAAATACGGCAGGATATTGACAAGGTCCTGCGTCGGACGGAACAGCGCCAGCTCGCGCGATTCGCCGGTCTGGACATCCAGGACATACAACCGCAGGTAAAATACTTGCTGCGGTGCGCCCTCCTGCCCGGCGGAAGGGGTGGGTGAGAACACTGCCGGGGTGAGAAAGGCGATCTGCCGGCTGTCAGGAGACCAGAAGAACGCCACGACCAGTTCTTCTTTCGCCTTAACCACAACCTCCGGATTTTCCGGCTCGATCACGGTCAGGATCTGGGCAAGACCACCCATCAACCCTGGATCCGTCGCCAGGTAGGCCAGCTTTTTCCCATCCGGCGACCATGCAAAGAAGACGGGGGCGTCGACTTCGGCCAGACTCCGGATCGCCTCTCCTGCGCGATCAGCCAGCAGAATAGATTCTTTTCCATCGCTGCCCGGCGTCCCAAGCACGAACTCCCTTCCTGAGGGGGACCAGGCGGGAGCCTGGAAGGACCCCGGGCGGGCTTCGAGATCCTGCGCGACCCCCGTCTCCAGGTCCAGCAGGGCAAGCCGGGCGTTGGACCTGTCCTGCGCCGAACCGCCGGTGTGGATCAGCAGGGTGCGGTCATCCGGCGCCCAATCCCAATAAAAAGGCGAACCCGTCGCCAGCGTCCTGGTCTCTCCGCCGGCTGCCGGGACAATCTTGAGGGCGATCCCCTGGTCAGGCAGCGTCGTCAGGAATGCAACCCGGTCGCTGCCAGGGGACCAGTACAGGTAGAATGGGTATTCCACAGTGCTCTGATAGGCGGAAACCCTGTCGGTGCCATCCGGGCTGGCGGTGAACAGCGTCACGCGTTCGACTCCGGACTGGCTGCGGTCCAACCCGACGAAAGCCAGCCGGCGCCCGTCCGGCGACCACGCAGGAAACTGGTACTGGCGGGCGATGCCCGAATCGCCCAGGGTCGTTTCTGCATCGGTGGTGACCGCGCGTTTTTCGCCGCCAGATTGATCGATCGTGTAGATATTGCCATCCACGCTGAGGTACACGATGCGGCCTGGGTCTCGCCCCAGGTCCCGCAGGACAGGGATATCCGGAAGACGCATCCCCTGCGGGCCGCAGGCAGCAACTCCCAGCGCCAGCAACACCAGGATACACGTTAATGAAATGCTATTTCTCTTCTTCATCGAATCGCCACACTATGAATTTTGTATGCCTCCCGGTCTAACCTGAAGGCTGCCCGGTCAATGGGTAAAGATGGAGATCAGGCGCGCGGCTCCAGGTCCAATGCCGGACGCAGCCGCGCCGGTGCGCTGCAAATTAAAGGTCACTGATTCTAACACAGTCCCCTGGATCGACGCCATGCAGCAGTCCGTGAGCTCTATGGTTTTCCCAAAGTCAGAAAATTCTGCTCGAGATGTCACTGCGAGCGGCTTTTGCGAAGCAGTCTCCTCTGTGAACAGGGGGATTGCTTCGGCAAAGACCGCCTCGCAATGACGATCGCCCACGACTTTGAGAAAGCCATGCCGTGATCCCGTGCAGATAGCGATCGCTGCGTTCGGTCCTGGCGCCGATCGCCAGCTGCCAGGGCGCTGCGAGGCAAACGGTGCACCGCTCGCCCCGCATCCATGGCCGCCCCGCTCAGTCAGTAAACAAGACCAGCCGGCCATCCTGAGCCGGTTCGACGCGCAGGGCGCGGAGCGGCTCCGTGGCCGGCCCGCGCCGGACAGCCCCGTCGGGACCGAACCTTGAGCCGTGGCAGGGGCAATTGAAACCCGCCGGCGCGGCCTCCACGGTGCATCCCAGGTGTGGGCAGATCAGGGACAGGGCCTGGAAACCGTCAGGACCGTGAATCAAGACCGCGCTTGCTTCAGCCACCACAGTCCTCGATCCCGGCGGATATTCGCTCGAAGGCCCGAGCTCGAACCGCGTCGGTTTCACCGGACCTGGCCTGTAGCTGAAGTAGCGCAGGATCCCAACCAGCCCGAGGGCGCCGCTCAGGGCCAGGAGCCCCTTTGCGGCCAGCCAGAGGAAGTCCCGGCGCTGGACGGATGGTGAATCGGACCGATAGCTTCCCATCGCGATCACCTCTCCACCGCGTGACAGGCGTGGCAGGAGCGGGATTCCTGTTCGTCGGTTTTTTGCTGGCAGGCGGAGCCCATCACCGGCCGGAAGGTCAGGCGCTGGCCGGTCGCCTTTCCGAACAGTTCGAAGCTCCCATCCGGCAGCCGGCGGGTGTTCCACAGGGGCTCCCCCTGCCCGGTAACGATGACAGTATCTCCCACCGCGAGGTCGATCACCGGGTTCAAGAAAGCCAATCGAAATGCCAGGTCTTCCGGGTCGGTGATCGTTTTCGTGAGCGGGAGTTCCTCCAGGGTCCCGTGGCAGGTCCGGCATTGAACATACTGGATTTCCTTCTTGCTGCTGTGCAGGTCCCCATCCCCCATTGCCTCACGGCGTGTGTGGCAGTCGATGCAGTCCAGGGTCCACTCGCAGCGCACGAACTGGGCGATCGGCTGGTAGTAGTCCTGTAACCGGTTGCGGGGCTGGTCTTCCCGCGGGTGGAACTGCATATCGCGCAGGTCATAATTGCCGCGGTTGTGGCAGGTGTTGCACTGGGTGTAGGGGATGGCGGTCGTCAGGCGGTGGAGGGGCCGATTGAGGTCGGCGCCGGCAGTGGGCGTGTGGCAGGCGGCGCACCCGGCCAGGCGCGCATACGGCTCGCCAGGGAGGGGTTCGGCAGACAGGTGACAGCTCAGGCAGTTCTCTGCGAATGCGACCACCGAAGGCGGGGATCCGGCGTCGGGAGCGAAAGCCTCCAGGGCGGGCAAACCGGTGGCGGTGGTGATGAGGTCGTCCTGGACGGCGCTGATCCCCAGCCGGGCGGTCAGATCTGGCTGGGCGCCGTACGTGAAGCGGATCTGGGCGATCGCGCCGGCGTATGTCGTCTGGACGCTGGTCAGAACCCGGTGGATGTGGTCCCTATCCTCTTCGGGAGAGCCGCTGTGGCATTGGCTCCCACCGCAGGAAGCCTGGACGACAGAGAAATCCGAAGGGTTTCGCCCGCCGCGCATGGTGCTGTGCGCCAGGTCAGCGTCCAGCGCCAGCCTCTCCCCACCATGGCAGATCACACAGCCGAAGGTCTCTTCCGGGTGCGCGGTGCTGATCTCCGGCAGGTCTCCATGGCAGGTGACGCAGTATTCCGCCTCGCCGGTGAGGGTCGGAGTCAGAGCGGCCGGCTCTGGCCGGCGGTTCTCATACCAGATCACGGCGAAAAGCGAGGCCAGGAGCAAAGCGGATGAGGCGAGCAGGGAGCGGTTGGACACGCTGAAAGGATCAGGGGGAGGCCGGGGAGGATGTCAGAGACAGGAGCGTGAGGGCGAGGATCGCCGTCCCAACCACGCCCAGGGCGATCTGCGCCGCGTGGCTGCCAGGTGGAAACCAGCGCCCGAGCTCGGCGGGGCGCGGCCCAGGCAGGAGGTAAGGCAGCAGGGCGATCAAGACCAGCAAGCCAGCCGGCGCCGCCACACCCAGGAGGAACGGGTCGCCCCAGCGCAGCAGTTGCTGAACCCACAGAAAGAACCAGGGGGCGCGCGCGTCGCCGCTGATCGCAGCATCCTCCTGGATGGGCGCGGCGATCGGTGCCGTAAAGGCAACCGATAGCAGTACCAGCAAGGCGGTGGCGATCAGTGCAGCGAATACCTCTCGCCGCACCAGCTCGTTCCGCGAGATGCGGCTGGGATCGACCCGCGCGACCGGCGGCGCCACGGAGATGCCCCCATCCCGCCGGATGCGGAACAGGTGCCATACTCCCATCCCAACCAGGAGCAACGTCAGGCCAAAAACGTGCCAGGCGTAGAAGCGGATCACGGTTGCCGGTCCAGGCTGATCGCCGCCCATCACGAATACATACAGGCCCGCGCCGACGACAGGGATGGTCCTGATCAGATTCGTCCCGGTCACCAGCGCCCAGCGCACGCCCTGGTCCCAGCGCAGGACGTAGCCGGTGAAGTCCAGGAACAGGCACAGCACCAGCAGGCCAATCCCGACCAGGTAGTTGAGCCGGCGCGGTGGAGCGTAGCCGCCGGTCATAACCACCCGCACCAGGTGGACAGCTGCGGCGGCGATCAGCGCCTGCGCCCCCCAGTAGTGCAGGTTGCGCACCAGCCAGCCGAACGGGACGAGATATGCGATGGTCTGCACGGATTCTGCCGCACCTTCCGGGGTCGGGACGTAATAGAACATCTCGAGGATGCCCGTGGCGATCACGACCAGGACCAGGTAAACGGAAAGCCCGCCAGCGCCCAGGGTAAATCGAAAACGCGCCTGGGGCGCGGGGATAGTCGGCGGGTGGAGGTGGTGGAAAAACGACGGGCGCACGATGGGACAATTATACAGTTTTATTTCATCACGGCGATAACCGTCCCGTCGCTGTCTCCATCCGGTTCATGGTTCGCAGAGGGCTGGTAGGCCAGCCCGGAGGATGTGATATCTGTGATGGTGAAGGTCACACTCGGGAGGGAGAGCGGGAGCGAGGCGAGCGAGATCGTGCACCGCCCGCTGCTGGAGGTCAGGCACGAGCCGCTCCCGCCTGAGCCGCCGCTCCAGGACCCGCTGACGAGCGCTCCGGATAATGGCGTTTCTGAAGCGTTGTGGACGGTGATCGTCACCCGCGCCGTCCAACTCCCCCCGGTCACCTTCGTACTCCCGTCCAGATCCCCGGCGTGCACCCCCTCACTCGATGGCGTGGGGGAAGGGGTCGGCGTCGACGAAGGGGTGGGGGTTATCCCGGAGCCGGTCGGCGTCGGCGATGGAGTCTGGGCTGGGACGATCCCCCAAATCTCGAATTCTTTGAGCCAGTTCCGCAGCGCCGGGTCTAACCAGCCGGTGGTGTAGAGCTGGACGAAGCGCGCCTGGACTGCCGGGAGGAGGATCTGGTCGGCGCCGCCGTCCTCAGCCGCGGTGCTGAAGACGGCCGACCAGGAGACGCCATCCGGCGAAACCCTGAGCTCGTAGCTGACGGCGTAATACGCCTCCCACAGCAGGTGGACCTGATCGATCGAGCGGATGCTGCCCAGATCTACGGTGATCCACTCAGCGGGTGAGCCGCCGTTGCGCTTGGCTTTTTGTGTCTTCCAAAAGGTGGTCAGCTGGCCATCGACCGCTTTGACCCCGCTGTGCTGGCTGTCCTGGAACGAAGACACGCTAACGGGCTGGTTCAAGGCGAGGTTCGCAAGAGCCGGCGCGGTCCCAGTCGGGGTATCTGTGGCTTGCAGAGTGGGAGATGGCGTTGCGGTCGGGACAAGAGTGCTCGTTGCGGTTGGGGCGGGCGTCTGCGTGGCGGTTGGGATCGGTGTCTCTGTCGCGGTGGGATCGGGGGCGGCGGTCGGAGAGAGGGTCGCCGTCGGCGACGGTGTGGGGGTATCGGTCGGTGTCGACGTGGGGACATCGGTCGCCGTAGGCGTTGGCGAGTCAACCGGCGTGGGCGTGGCGGTGGGAGTCGGTGTGAAAACCGGCACCGGATCGCCGAGGTTCGCATCGATCCAGTTGAACGCGCCCAGGAGGTCCAGCCTCCCGCTGCCGAAGGTATTATCTGGCCCGGCTGCGCCGAGGTCAACGGCGCTGTTCACCAGGGAAGCTGCCTGCTGGTCTGCGGTGAGAGATGGGAACGCGGAGAGCAGGAGCGCCAGTCCGCCGGAAACATGGGGGGCGGCCAGGGATGTCCCGGTCGCCCGGCGGTACAGCCCAAACAGGTCCGTGGTGAGGATGTTCACCCCAGGAGCCACGAGAGCCGGGTAGACCGCTTCCGGTCCTCCGCAGGCCGAAGGGCCCCGCGCGCTGTACGTGTAGATCCCGTCGCTGTTATTCGTCGCTCCGACAGAGAATGCGGAGGGATTGTTCGCCGGGCTGAGGCTCGTGTTGGAGGACGGACCGCTGTTGCCGGCGGCAAACACCGGCAGGATGCCCGCCGCACGCAGGGCGGCCAGGTCGGGTTCAAACTCCAGGTCGCAGCCCGTGTACTGGAAAGTCCAGGAGTTATTCACAACGTGGGGAGCGTCGCTGGTTTCTGGATTCCCGTCGGGATCCAGCAGCCACTGGTAACCCGCGTGGATGCCGGAAGATGTCGCCTGCCCGCGGTCGTTGAAGATCTTGACGGCGATCCACCGGGCGTCTGGCGCCGCCCCGATATTTGTGCCGCCCAACCCACCGCCGACCATCACCCCCATCGTCCAGGTGCCGTGCCCGCTGGCGTCGAACGGCGCGTCGGGGTGCTCTCCGTTCGGGTCGAACCAGCTGTTCGCGCCGCCGCGCCACTTCCCGGCAAGGTCGGGGTGGTTCAGATAGACGCCCGTATCCATGTTCGCCACCACGATCCCCTGCCCGCGGTAGCCCAACACCCACAGGCTCTCGGCGTTCACCAGTGAGATGTTCGGCTCGGACTGGGCCGCAGCAAGATTAAGCACCGGCGCGGCGATCTGCGCGTCCGGCGAGATGCGGCTCACCTCAGGGCGCACCGCCAGTTCACCGATCACCTCCGCCGTGGCGGTCACCGCCAGGCCGTTGAACACCCAGAAAGAATCGTAGCGGGCGACCTGACCCTGAGCCTGCCGGGAGGACAAAAAGGAAATCAGCCCGGCCTGCGTGCTGCCAGCTGTCGTTCGAAGCCGCTTAACCACTTCCCGGTTGCGCGCAGCGTGACCCCGGGCAGAAATCTGTGAAAGATCAGCCTGCGGATGCAGCCGGACGATCACGCGCGCCATGCCGCCGGGGGCGAGCTCTTCCAGCTGGCGGGCTAATGAGGGATGGATTTTTTCCCAGCTATCCCCAGGGAGGTACCCCGGTGCAGCCGATCGGCGTGCTTCGACAGGGCTGGCACCCGGCTGAGCCAGCCACAGCGCCAGAATCAGCGGTGCAGCGAAAATCCAGGATATCCGCCAGCCTGATCGTCCTGCTTTCTTCATATCCCAGACCACCATTGTTTGGAACGCATCATCCCTCAGAACTGCCTGAATCCTTCAATTTGAAAACCAGGAGCGCTGCCAGGACCAGGAGACCGAGCGCGAACAAGCCGGCAGCCAGCCAGAGGCCGGCCTCCTTGAGAGTTTCCTCTGCGCCGCCATCCAGGCTTGATCGCCCGGCGACCGCAAACTGGTATTCACCCCTGGTCGTGTGGCCGTCCACTCGGCTCAGCACTCTCCAGCGGACGGTGTATACGCCTGGCTTCAGCGCTGGTGGGAGGCTCACGACCAGCCGATTGCCCTCGCCGGCTGCCGGATCGACCCTCCCATCCCCGCGGTCGACCTGGATTCCAGCCTCGTCGACCACCACGAGGCTGCTGTAAGCACTGTCAACCGCCTCATCCAGGTAGATATAGACCTCGCGTGGAGCCTCTTCGACTTCCGTCGCCGGCGCCGGATCAGATTTGACCGGGTCGCTGTGGGCAAGGACCGCTGAGGGAGGGCTGAAACTGACCAGAAAGGCGGGGATCGTAGCCAGGCAGATCGACTGGATGGTCATCCTGTTTATCACGCTTCAAGCGCTCCCGCCTGTCAGGAGCTATTCTACGACCAGCTCCTCCAGCGCCGCTTCCCCCACCTTTAGAGTCACCCGTTTCCCACGCTCCAGGATCCCCCCGGAGTTCATGATCAGCAGGTGATAGGTGAGCGCTGCCTTGAGCTCCCGCGCGTTGTGGCTGTGAAACGAGGTCGACAGAGCGATCCCGCTTGCCTGATCGACCAGTAGGGGCGGATTTTCAGAATCATGGAGAGCGAGCGCCCGGTCAGGATCGAGCACCAGGTACTGCAGGTCGACCATCCCGCCGCCCGCGGTCAGGGCGATCCGCAAGACGCGGACGCCCGTCTGGTCTTCAAACGCCATCCGGGCGTTCTGCTCTCTCTCCTGCCGGGCGCTCCAGACAAGCCGAGAGAAAGCCAGCCAGGCGATCAGACCGGCGAGGAGGACAAACGCAACTGCCAGGAGCTGCTTCCCCCACCGGAAGCTCCCACCGTGGATCTTCTCGGCCGCGTAAGGTTGATTCATGGCCCAACCCTTCGAGAGGACGCCGGAAGCAGGAACGCTCCCGGCGTCCTTTGGATTCTTCAACTTAAGGCAGGTCCAGTGCGTCGATCACATCTGTCAGGCCGCTGGCGCTCCCGTCGAAGTACATGCTGAAGGAAGCGCAGGCGGAGTTCTGCCCGAGGGTCGGGGAGAGGCAGGCGAACACATCGCTGCCGTCCCCGGAAAGTCCGGTGACGCTGAAGGCGCCCTGCGTGGAGAGGTAGATGTCTCCCAGCGGTGTGACGGAGAGACCGATGACGTCCTCTGTGCCGGCTGCCAATCCGACATCGCTCCCGTCGAACCACCAGCTCCAGTTGCAGGAGACGATCGGGGAACCGCTGGTGGGTTCGCAGCGCAGCAGGTCCTCGTCCTGCTGCGCGCCGGGAATATCAGGATCCGGTGTGACCGCGCCAGTAGTGGAGATCACCAGGCTGCTGTCCGCCAGGATCTCGAACCCGTCAACATCCTCCCCGTCCCCATCGCCCAGGCCGACTTCATTGCCGTCGAAGAACAGGCTCCAGGTCCCCGCGTCGTACAGGACGATGTCCTCATCTTGCACGGTGCCGATGACCGGGACCGCCACGCCGCCATTGTTGTTGAAGGACAGGTAGAATGTGTCCCCATCCACCACGAGCAGTCCATCGACGTCCGCCCCGCCGGGCAAGCCAGCGATCGACGCATCGAACACCCGGCTGAAGGCGGTCCCATCCCAGGCGTAGATGTCTGCGTCATCGTATGGTCCGGGGACGCCAGGGATGGCAGCATTGGTGAGGGTCGAGAAATAGAGCAGGTCCGCGACCACGGCTGTGGTGGTCAGATCAGACGAATCCCATTGGGCATTGTCAACCTGGGAGGTGACGATCACGGTTGCCGTGTCGCTGTCCCCTGAGACCACCCCGACAGGGATGATGACGTCCACACTTAGCTGCACGGTGTCGCCTGCGCTGATCGGTCCGATTTCTGTTGGGAGGGAGACCGCCCAGGCATTCCCGACGACCTCCACGTCGAAGGTCTCCGCGACGTTGCCGGTGTTGGTCACGTCGAGCGTGTAGGAGACCGTCGCTCCTGGAGCTCCGGACTGGCTGTCCGTGTCTGGCGAGACAAACACGCCGTAGGTCGGCGCGGCGAGCGCAGTTGTGGTCAGGATAGCGGCATCCGACTGGCCAGAGTCGCCCACAGAGGTCACGGCGACAGACGCTGTGTCGCTGTCCCCGGCGATCGCGCCTGCCGGGATCGTGACGTCCACATTGATCTGCGCCGTCGCCCCGGCCAGCAGCGGCCCGACGGAAGCGGGCGCTGAAGTCACCCAGGCGTTCCCGGTGACCGCGATCATGAAGCTGTCCACGACGCTGCCGGTGTTGGTCACGTCCAGGGTGTAGGTTACCGTTTCCCCGGGATACCCGGACTGGCTGTCCGCATCCGGAACGACGGAGACCCCGTATGCTGCGGGGGTCGCGGCGATCGTGGTAAGGCTGGAACTGTCTGACTGCCCCGCGTCCCCGACCGACGTCACCATGACCACTGCTGTGTCGATGTCGCCGCCGGTCGCGCCTGACGGGACCTCCACGTCAACACTGATCTGGGCTGTGGTTCCCCCGGCGAGCGGACCCACCGCGGCGGGTGCAGTCGTTGTCCAGGCATTTCCGCTCACGCTGACCGTGTAGCTGTCCACGGTGCTGCCAGTATTGGTCACATCCAGCGTATAGGTGACGGTTGTCCCCGGATCGCCGGATTTTGAATCGCTCGCCGGAGAGACCAGGACGCCGTATGCGGGAGTCACTGCGGGACCGACATCGACGAAAGTCAGCATGCCGCCTGGGTAGCTGTCGCCATTGGTGGTGTAGATATTGCGGTTCGAGATGGCGAAACGGCTGCCCACTGGCTGGCTGAGCGAGATCGCCAGGATGGCATCCATCCCCTGACCGGCCGGGATGGTCTCGACCAAGCTGGAGAACGCGCTTGGGAGCTGATAGGCGTCCTTGGCGATCACGCGCTGGTGGCTCCCCAGGACACTCATCGCCAGGTTGTTGAAACCGGCGTTCAGGTAGCGCAAAAGCAGGCGGCTGCCCGCTGGCGCCGGGATCGGATCGGTATCCGGGTAAGCCTCGCCGTTGATCAGCCAGTACCGCGGCTTGTAGCTGAGCATGTCGAAACCGGCCGGGTTGGCGTTCAGGGCCGGGTCGATCTCGCTCAGGACCAGCGTCGCTTCCAATTCGAAATCGGTGCCGGGACCATAGGCCTGCCCGGGGACGCCGGATTCGACGATCAGCGCCCCGTACAGCCCCATGGCGATCTGCCGGTCGATATCGGTGCCACTCTCATAGAGGAAGGTGCCTGGTCCTCCGGCAGTGAAGGTGTAGGCGACGGAACCCCCGGCTGGAGCTTCGGTGGTGAAGGTCCCAGGCGAGCCGCCCGAGGCAGACATTGTCTGTCCAGCGATCAGGATCGAGGTCGGCACCGCCAGGGCGTTGGACAGATTGATGGTCACACTGTCGCCAACCACAGCCCGCAGCTCGGGGCCTGGCAACGAAGTGATCAACCCGGGAGTGCAGGGTCCCCCGCTCGTGTCGACGAACCCCCACACGGGCACGCTCGTGGCGTCTGGCAAATTCAGAGTGCCGTCGCTGGCGCAGAGATCGAAGACCTTAGGGCCGGCAGGGACGGCAGCCGGTATGGGAGCAGGCCCGACTTCCAGGCGGACAGCCACATTCGGATTGGCTGATTCCGGGCCAGCTGCGACGTGCACGCTGCCTGTGACCAGCGCCAGCGCAGCCAGGAAGAGGATCAGCCAGGTATGTTTGATCGATCTGGTGCTCATCATGCTTTTCTCCTGTGATTTTCCCGCGCCTGGTAGTTATGGACATCCACCCGGAGGATCCACGCGCACCAGGGTCGCCAGGCCTCCGAAACCCTCATCGAAATTCTGGAACTCGTTGAGGGCGTGGCTGTGCCAGGGGTAGTAGAACTCTCCACACTGGTTGTAAGTGGTCACCCCGACCGGCAGGTCGCCGGTCTGGCCCAGGTCTGGATCCCCGCTGAAGAAGGTCACGCCGTCTTTATAGATCACGTCGTTGATCCCCGGCAGCTGTCCGACCTGTTCGATAGAGCCCGCCGATCCAGGAGTCCAGTTTTCCACGTTCACCCACCGGAAGAGCAGGTCAACAGTCTGCCCGGCGGCGATCGTGCGGGTGAAGGTCTCGTAGCCGGCGTTGCCCAGGAACCGTCCATCCTGGGCTATCACCTTCAGGTGGTTGCCGTGTGGGTGGAAGGGATGGTTCACCGTCCCGGCATTGGCATACCGGATCAGGGCTGGTAAGGCGTTGGGGTTCGCTTCGAGATCCACAGCCTGGACCCAGACCAGCGCGCCGTACGGTTGATTGGGGAGCCAGGGGACGAAGTTATCGTTGAGGGAATCCGGCAGCGAGCGTCCGTTGACCGTCCAGTAGCGGTCGTGGCGCTGGGTCACATTGTACAGACGGCCGCGCTCGACGTTCTTATGCAGGTTCGGATCGAATTCGTGCAGGATCAGGATGAACTCCCGGCTGGGGTTGTATTCCGTGCTGGGGTCGTTGTAGGCGTAGAAGTGCGTCCCATCGTTCAATGCGGGGCGCACAACCAGCGCTCCGTACAGCCCCATGTGAATCTGCTTGTGGCGGTCTGTGCCGCTCTCATAGAGGTAGGTCCCTGGTTCGTCGGCAAAGAAGGTGTACGTGACCGTCCCCCCCGAGGGCGCGGCTTCGGCTGTGAGCAGACCCGGCACCCCACCGCTGGTGGACACTCCGGTCTGCCCAGGGAAAATGATCGAGGTGTTCTCCGGGAGCGCCGCGCCGGGTGGATCCGGGAGATTGTTGGTCAGGTTGATCGTGACCGAATCTCCCTCGTTGACGCACAGCACCGGACCCGGCATCTGGAAGGGGCCAGGGTCGAGGGCATAGCTCCACATGAAGACGCTGTTCCCATCCGGAGTCTGGACGTACCCGGAGCGAGCCTGCAAATTGAACACCGGGTTCGGGTTTCCGGCATCCTCGGTGCAGACCATCCCGATGGCATTTGTCCCCGTCGAGACAGCCACGAACGGTCGTCCGATGGCGATGCCGGGGGAGATCAGAGCCAGGGCTGCCAGGACGATGATTCCCGCCAGGATCCCAGGGACGATCCGTTTTTTCGCTGGAGTGTGCACCGCACGGCTCAGATTTTGGAATTTTCGTAACAAAACTCTGAAGTCGGGCGGCAGCGTGTTGGTAGTTTTCACAGACATGATTCGTCTCTCCTGGAAGCTAAAAGGTCTGGTTAGGACCGGCCTGAGGACCGAGAGTACCAGCCGGGTAGACCCGCACCTGAGTCAGCATGCCGCCCAAACCGGGTTGGTTCCCGTTCACGAGGCGCTGCGCATTGCGGTTCCGCAGCCAGTACACGTTGTAGCTCCCCGCGCCATCGGTCCCACCCGGCAGGCTGGAGCTGAAGGCGGGAGCAGTGATGAGCGCATCGCGCGCTTCGCCGGGACCGATGTAGATCGAGTTCGTCAGGTACGCGTTGCCGCCCAGGTAGGTGGCATCGTGTCCGACGACGCGCATAGGCAAGCCGACCAGCTGCATTGTATGTTGCTCATAGCCGAGGTTGGCAAACCGCAGCAAAGCTGTCTCAAATTCCTCGACCTGGATCAGGGAAGATACCGGTTGAGAATACCCCAAGGGCTGGGGCGGACCGCCGCCCGGAGGCGAATAGGTCCCCAAATCGAAGTCCGTCCCGGAAAGTTCCTGGTCGCGGAGGATCGTGTCTGGATACGACCTGCTGTTGATCACCCAGAAGTTCGGCTTGTAGTCCGACCAGATGAACTCCTGGACTGCGATCAGGTTGTCGTGCGGCGTGGTGTCGATTTCGTTCAGCAGGAGCGTGAATTCGCGGTGAAATGCTGTCGTGCCGCCATCATTGTCATACGCGCCCCCGCCAACCGACTTGATGTAAACCACCCCGTCCATGCCCATCTGGACGTGCTCGCTGTCCTCGAAATGGCAATGGTACATGTACGTGCCTTCGACCCGCGTCCGGTAGAAGTACGGGAAGTCACGCGCGGGAGGAACCGCGATGGACACTTCGGGGACGCCATCGAAGATCGCGTTTGGATTGCGGAACCCATGCCAGTGGACCGTGTGCGAGTCGTCCAGGTCGGGGCGCATCTCCAGCCCCAGGTTGGTCATGGTGATGTATAGGTCGACGTTTTTATTGATTCCCAGGATCGGCGCGGGGTGCTGGACCTTCCCCTTGTATTTGGGAATCAACACGTCCGGCGGGGCAGTTGCTTCAGCGGGATCGACGCTCCGGAAACCGAAGACGTACAGCCCATTGTCATCCGCCAGCCGCCGGCCTGGCAGCGAGATGAAACCGTCGGTCGCCACCATGCGGATATCCACCCGCGGCAGCGGGGTATAGGCAGCCGGGGCAGCCGCTCTGGCGGTCTGGACGAGCCGGGAAAGCCCGCTGCCTGTCAGCGCGGCAAGCAGTGCGCCGCTGCTGCTGAGCTTCAAGAAGTCCCGGCGGCTGACCTGACGAGGAATGATTTTCTTAGCCATGCTTTCATTCTCCTATGCTTCAAATCCGGTTATGAAATCCTGGTTGGTTACCGCCCCAACCCTCTCCCCTGCAGGCCGGATGAAACCCGGACCACAGGGGAGAGTTGCATTGCCGATTACTGAATCAGGGCAGGTCGATCGCGTCGACGTCACGCCCGGTGGCGTTTGTGATGCCGTTGGCATTCCCATCGAAGAACATCGCCACGCTGGTGCAGGCAGTCGCTTCTCCCAGCGAGCTGACCGCGCAGGTGAAGACATCCTCGTCTGCTCCGGTCAACCCGGGGATGTTGAAGTTGCCCGCAGTTGTCAGATAGATCACAGCGGCCTCCAGGTCGCCGGGCAGGACGAAAGCCCCATCGATGTTCTCATCCGCCCCGCCGTTCGCCAGGCCCACGTCTGACCCATCGAAGTACAACGTCCAGGTCCCCCCGCCGCCAGGATTCCCAGCATCCAGCATGCTGTAGAGCAGCAGATCTTCGTCCCGCTGAACCGCGAGGCCGGGGACGTTGACATTCCCGAGGGTGGAGATCACCAGCTGGTCGCCTTCGATCAGGGAGATGGCGTCGATGTCCTCTGCGTCGGTGGTCAGGCCGACATCCGCGCCGTTCAGATAGCGGGTAAACGCGCCGGCCGTCGCATCACCCAGGCCGCCAACGTCCGGGGTGAAGCGGAGGATATCCGAATCGTCCACTCTCCCCAAGCCGGCCCGGTTGAAGGGTTGGGCGAAGGACATCAGGATGCTGCCGTCCCCCAGGATGTCGAACGCGTCCAGGTTGAGGTTCTGCCCCAGCCCGACGTCAGACCCATCGAAGACCATCACGTATTCGCCTGTCCCCTGAACGAAACCTACGATGTCGTGGCTGAACACCTGGCTGAGGTTACCCAGGACAGCCGTGTTCCGTTCGACCGAGAGATACAGGTCAGCGGGGGGGACCACAGGCACGTTCACGACTGTGATTGTGTCTGATGCCGCGCTGGAGACCGAGCCGTCGCCCTGGGAGGTCGCGGTGATGTCCACAGCTGCCGCCGTCCCCGCCAGAGTCCCGGCCGGGATGCTCACGGTGACGTCCACCGCAGCGCTCTCGCCCGGATCCAGCGGGCCAACCGGGGTGGTGAAAACCGCCGGCCAGCCCAGGTCGACCGCAACTGTGATGTCGTACGTATCGGAGATATCGCCGGTGTTGAAGACCTGGTGGCTGAGCACCACGTCAGCGCCATCCGCGCCGGTGGCATCGATGAAGATCGGGGTCAGGTCCACGCCGTAGGTCGGAACCGGCGGAGAGCAGACTCCCGGCGCGCCGCCGGTTTCATCGGCGCCGATGTCGTGGGTGCCCCGCAGGTCGTCATCAAAGTCGAAGCACGGCGCCAGCGTCCCGCTCCCCAGCGGATCGACGTCGATCCCCAGGTCCTCGGTACCTGACGCGCTGAGAATGTGGTAGTCCCCGATCACTGTGGCCGGCAGATCCACCGTCACCATCAAGACGGTTATAAAGTCCGGTTCCTGGCGGAAGCTGACCGCGTCGAGCGCCGTGGTGTAAGGGTTCACAAACATGGCGCTCAAATCTCCGCACCCGCTGTTGGAACCGTGCGCGAGCACTTCATTCCGGCCGGTCGTCTCCACCAGGGTGTAGGTGGGATGGAACACTTGAGCGGGGTTGGCGCTGAAGACTTCCAGGTCGAAGAAGCCGGTTGAAACCAACGATACCCCGTCCCACACGAACGCTTCGTTCTCACATACGATGTTGTTGAACAGCGCCGGGTCTGGATAGCCAGGGTCGGATAGAGGCAGGATCGCCTGGAAAGCTGCGCTGTGCGCTTCCGCGACGATTCCTGCGCCGTGGGCCAACCCATCGCTGTCCTCCGCGGTCGCGGTTGACACATTCCGGGCGACGGTGTTGTTGACGATCGTCACGTTCGAGCTGTCGTCCAGGGCAATGCCTCCGCCGATGTCCGTCGCAACGTTGTTGACGACCATGTTATTGAAGATATCGATGCGGTCGTCCAGCGGCTGCAACAGGCGGATCCCGCCGCCATCGTCGTTCGACAGGTTGCTCTGGATCAGGTTGTTGAAGATCTGGACCTCGCCCGAGCCCTGGGTCAGGACTGCTGGCGGGATGGGCTGTTCGCCGCCGATCAGCACGCCGCCGCCCTCGTCGAACGCGCCGTTGAAGATGATCTGGTTGTGGTGGATGCTGCCGCCCTGGCTGTAGCCAAAGTGCGAGATCCCGCCGCCATACTCACCGGAGTAGTTGCCGCAGATCTGGTTGTGATCGATCTCGTAGTGGTCTGCCCCGTTGAAGATGCCGATCCCGCCCGCCAGGCTGATGCCGCCATTCTGGAGGATGCGGTTGTAAGCGATGCGGATGTTGTCGTTGTTATTGTCGCCCCGGTAAGGTTCGCCGATGGTGATCCCGCCGCCGAAGTTACCCCCGTTGCTCTGGATCAGGTTGTTGCCGATCAGCAGGTTCTGGGCGTTCAGGTCGACGTGGAGCCCGCCGCCGACGTCCTGTTCGTCACGCGCGGCGGTGAGCTTGAAGCCGTCGATCTGGGCGGGGAAGCCAGGGTTGAAACCGCCGGCCGGACCCACCACGTTAAGTCCGTTGACTCCGCCAACGACGAAACGCTGGTCGAGCACGGAGCCACCCCCGCCGATCCCCACCGCGGGATTGCCCGGCCCATACCCCTGCAGCTTCACGCCGGCGACGTTGAGATTCACCGGTTGGTAATAGGTACCGGGCTCGACGACGATCAGGGTCTCTCCCGACGCGGCATCGATCGCGTTCTGAATCACCGGGATCGAGGGATCCCCCGGCTGGCTTACAATGACCACGGTCGGGCTGTAGCCTGGGCCGAGCAGGTGGTATGTGATCCCGGTCAGGCTCGTCTCACCGGCAGCGGTGGTGACCAGCAGCTGGTGCGGCCCGGGCGCGACCCCGGTCGCAGTCGCGGTGATCGCCGCATCCGACCAGCTGCCGATCGGAAGCGCAGTGCCATCCAGCGCCACCGTTCCCGGGCTGCCGCCGAAGTTGACTCCGGAGATGGTCAGGGCATCCCCATCCGCCCCGTAAGGCGGGGAGACGGTGTACACCTGAGGAATCGAGTCTGGGAGCTTGCACTGTGCAGGCTGCCCGGTCTGCAGGCCGGGGAACTCGACGAAGCCGACGATGTTGAACAGCGCGATGTCCGCGAAGGTCGTCTTGCCCGGCCAGACATCGAACTGGAAGGTGATCGTCTGGTAGTTGGGGTTGTAGTTCGGGTTAGGGTTGTCGATCGGCCCCGGGTCATTCCCGACGAATTTATACACCGCCGGGCAGACTCCGGAGGGGATCGGGCAATCTGCTGCGTAGGCCGACGGCAGCAGGACCTCCCAGATCCCATTCTGGTCCGAATTGACCGTCGTGATCAACCGGCCCGTGAAATCATAGACTCCAACCGGCGTATTCGGGATGCCGCGCTTCTCACCGTAGTAAATGAAAGCGGAGTTGGTCTCGATGTTCAGGTCATCGAGCAGAAAGCCGAACACCCGCCCCGGGATTGGCACGGCGTTGTCGGTCATCAGGTAAAAATCCGCCGCCGCGTTCTGGTTCTCCTGGAGGGTTACCAGCTTGAAATCGCAGAGAGGCATGGGACCCACGCCGGGGATCGGGTCGCCCGTGTCGGTGAAGGCGTCGAAGGGGCTGCCGTACTCATCCGGCACCTGCATCAACTGAGTCGCCCCGACGCACGGAGGCGGCGGGATCGCAGGCACATAATCGTTGCCATCGGCGGTGTTGAGGTCCTCCTCGGTGACGATCTTGTAGCCGGTGGGAGGCACGACTTCGACGATGTAGTCCCCCGGCGGCATGGGGATTTCATCACCCGGATCGCAGGGGTAGCCCATTGGGCAGATGGTTGCGAAGGCATAGCCGCCGTCGAAAACACCCGGCTTTACTTCGTTGGAGATGTTCGGGACCTCGATGCAATTCGGGCCAGTGCCCAGGGGGTCCGGGAGTGGGACGCCGTTCGAATCGGTGACGTCACAGTCCGTGGGGTGCTCATAGCGGTCAGTGGTCACCTCGTAGAAGAGCGTCCCCCGCGCCTGGCTGCCATCCGGCTCGAACACCGGATCGCCGTTTTCATCGAACAAGGGTTCCCACAGCCGAACGGTCACGTCCGGGATGCCCGGCTCGTAGTCCTCGGTGGCCTGCAGGCGCGCTTCAAGCTCGTTGCGCGTCGTGGCATACTGCACAATGCCGGAGATCCCGCCGTTCTCGCCGGGTGCATATACGTACTTCCCCCAATCGACGACGTTGCGCTTGGCTGCCCAGTTCAGGTTCGCTACTGTCAAAGCCTCGGGGATGACCTCATAAGTCGCCGGGTCAGCCGGGTCGTAGGGTAAGTGCTCATCGTGCACCAGCGCGGAGGTGAAACCTAGGTGCCTGAAACCCACCTCGCTGATGTAGAATTTCTCCAGTTCGAAGACTTCCGGAAATTCGTAATACCCGCTGGTATTGGTGAAGGTGCCATACCGCAGGCTGCCATCTCTGAAGCGCATCGCCAGATCCACGCCCGGCAGCGGCTGTTCGTCGAGCTGGCGGACTCCATCCCGGTTGGCATCCAGGTATACATACCCGGACTGCCAGCCGAACCAGCGCGGGATGCCCAGCTCCCCGAAGTCCACGACGTTGCCGCCGCTGACCACAGCCGTGCGGAAGGCGATGATGTAATCCAGCGGTTCATCCCAGATGGCCAGCTGGTACGTGCCGTCCGGGACGCCGTTGATCTCAAAGTAGCCGTTCGCATCGCCGCGGGTCAGGTAGACCAGCTCGTCGTTCCCGCCGATGTCCGTGACGGCGACCCAGGGCCGGTCCACTGGCTGGCCCAAGATGAGCGGGTTCACCGGGGGCGTCCACTCGATGATCGTCTTGACGGTGCCCTTGATCGTGCCGCTGCCGCTGTTCCCTCCCCACGGGTTGGCCGGCTGGCGGACGAAACCCACCCAGACCGCCGCCTGCTGGAACCCCTCGCGCGGGCTGTAGCCCGGGTCGCCTTCCACGATCCAGGCGTCGATCACCTTGGTCCCCTCGATCGTGGTGGTCTGCACCCAATCGGAGACCTGTCCGACCGGCGGCAGGACCAGGACTTCGTATTTACCCCGTGGCAGGTTGTCTATCACGACGTCGCCGTTTGCGTCCGTCAGGCACTGGCCGGTGCCGCAGATGGGATTGCCGAACCAGTCGACGACCACCTCGCCCACGGTGTCACCCACGATGACGCGGAAACCGGCCAGGCCGCTCTCCAGGGGGATATCATCTTCCCCGTTCACTGGCTGGTTGTCCTCGAAAGCGTGCACGCGGATCTTCGCCAGAGGCAGGGGCTCCGGGACCAGCTCGACGTGGATGTCGACATTGCCTCCCGCGACCGTGAAATGCTGGCCTCCGAGCTTATATGCGTCGTTCCGGACCGAGATCAAATACCGGCCATCCGGCAATGTGCCGAGCTTCGCCGCCCAGTCCGTCTCATCTCCGGTCAGGACCACTGGACTGTGGCTTTCCATCGGAGTGGTCGAAGGCATGTTCCCCGGGTCATCTGGATCGCCGGTGTTATCGATGTTGACCAGGAAGTCGAACTCCGGGATGGGTGTGTTCGTACCGTACTCCTCGACGGTAAGATTGACCGTCGCAGCCGATACGATCCGCGAATTTGGCGATCCCAGCTGGAGACCGAAAGAGGCCAGCACCGCGAGGACCATCAAACCAGCTGTCACGTAACGCTGCCCGGAGCGTCTTAATTTGAGGAACGACCTCTGTGTTACTTTCTTGGATAGCATACGATTCCCTCCGAATAATATTGATCGGGATCTTTATCGGGATGCATCCAGCCTGAAGCGCTGGATCTGCCGCGCCTCGAACGCTGAATCTGGATTCAATAGAAATCTGTCTAGGGAACTCCCATCTGATTTCCTCCTCACTTGCCTCACCCGGTAACGATGGATTCTGCGTCGGACTTTTCGCTGAAAAACCACCAGCTCTGTCACGACCTGGATGGAAGATTCGAACCGGCTATAAACACCCATAAAACCCCACCAACAGCCATCAATCATCAATACTTTAGAGGATGAAATTAAAAAAGTAATTTGCCCCTTGCAATTCTTAGCGATAAATTTTGAATTTTTGCCAAAATTGTTATGGCTCGCCCCGCCGACGAACTTTCCAGCTGTCCCCAGGCCACCAGTGAGAATAAATCGAATTCAGATCTGGCCGGCTGCCCGCCCGGGAACCGGGGGATGACAATTCGGTCATAATCGACCTTAATTGCCAGTAAACAAAGAATACAAGAAATCCAAACCACAGTCTATCCATCCAGATGAACCATTCCGGTCTAAAACCGGGTCTATATTTCCGGAAGGACTACAGCCAGATGGACTAGTCCCAGGAGTAGATCTTGATCACAGATGCAGGAGCGGAAGCAGATTTGGACCTCACCCCGGGTCAACCCGATCGGGATACGCTCATGACAGATGAGGTCTCGCGCGAAGGCAAAGGCAGATGAACGGCCTCTCGAGATGCTCGAGAGGCCGCTTGAGTTTCAGGCAGACAAGGACAGGAGACGTTCAGTCGAAACTGGAATTCCCCAGCCCCTGTTCGCGAGCGAACCGGATCGCTGCCCGCCGGTCCTTGAGTTCGAGCTTCTCCAGAATGCTGTGGACGTGGTTTTTGATGGTGTTTACCGAAACGAAGAGCCGGTCAGCGATCTCGCGATTTGATGCCCCCGTGGTCATCTCCATCAACACTTCGAGCTCGCGCTTGGTGAGAGAGTGCGCGGCTCCAGACCTGCCGCGAGAGGGAGGCTTTCCGTGGGTGAATTCAGCCAGCACGCGGCTGGTCATCTGGCGCGAGAGAGGCGCTTCACCCCTGGCTAAACCGCGCAGCGCGGCGATCATTTTTGACACCGGGATGTTCTTGAGCAGGTAACCTTTCGCGCCGCTCCGCAGGGCGGCAAACAGGTCATCATCGGCTTCGTGTACAGTCAAGAACACGATGTTCGTTTCCGGCAGGTCCTTGAGGATCGCGCGCGTCGCTTCCACGCCGGAACCGCCCGGGAGGCCGTAGTCCATCAATACCAGCTCTGGTTTGATTGCTTTTGCCTTTTCCACAGCTTCTTCCACAGAACCGGCTTCCCCTACAACTTCGAAGTCCGGCTGCGGCTGGAGCAGGCTCACCAGGCCTTCTCGAAGCATCGCGTGATCGTCCACGATCATAATTCGGATTGGTTGTTCCATCTCTGTCCTCCTGTTAGAAATTTAACCTGCCTCTATTCCGACAACGTCACGCGCTCGCTGCCACGCGTCAGGCTCCATGAACGGCATGGCGGGCTTCTTCGGCTGCTCTGGCGCATGCTCGCGCCTGTGACTGCGCTCCGCTCAAAAAGCATCCGCGGCGCATTCGAAGGGGCGATCCCGAACCGGTCAGCTGCCGCCCGCCGGCCTGTTCGTCGCCAGGGGCACCTGGAGGCTCACCCGAGTGCCTTCCCCCGGCGAGGAAATGAGGTTGATCGCGCCATTTATCGACTCTACTCTCTCGCGCATGATCGTGATCCCGTAATTCCCGTATCCAGGGACCCTTCTTGTATCAAAGCCTCTGCCATCGTCGGTGATCAAGATCCGCAGCTCACGCGGCCCATAGAGGATATCGATGGTCAGCCGGCTGGCGTGGGCGTGCTTCTCCACGTTGTTTAATACTTCCCGGCAGATGTAGAGAACCTGCCGCTGGATGTGAGGGGGCAGCGGTTGCGGATCCCCGCGGCTGTTCAGATCCACCTCCACCCCGACCCGCTCACGGAACTGTTCCAGCTGGGTGCTGAGCGCTTGCAGGAATTCGACCTGCGCGGAGGGATGGAGCTCCGCCAGCGTTTCTCGCACCTGTGCGTATGCTGTTTCCGCCATCTCCCGCATCTGCTCCAGGTCCTTGCGGATGACGCCGATGGCGACCACGGGATCCTGGCTGCTCAGGTGGTCGAGTTTAAACCGCAGGTAAGCGATGCTCTGGCCAAGCGTGTCGTGGAGGTCCTGGGCGATGCGCTTTCTTTCATCCTCAGTCGCCCGGCTCAATTCCAGGTTTGCCTGCTGGAGGCGCATGCTTTCGATGGCGATCGCCATCTCTGGCGCCAGGTTGGAGAGCGTGTTCGCCTGGTTTTCACTGATCGGGCTGCCTTCGGGGAGATCGAAGTGCAGGACGCCGGTGTAGGCATTTCCGTGGGTAAGTGGAAGCAGGTACCGGTCGAATCCCTCTGGCAGCTGCCCGGGTTGGAGCGCTTCACATTTTCTGAGCATCCGGACTGAATAACTGGATTGCAGACATACCTGGCATTCCTGTAGACCCAGGTCGGGCTTGATGCTGGAAAGATCCCCATTGCCGGGACGCCAGTCAGCGACCAAATGGAAACCGGGTTGATCCGGTTCGTAAAGATGCAAGTACGTCTGCTTTGCCGGCAGCACAGTGGAAGGAAACTGCACGATGCGCTCGACCAGGTCCTCGAGCGATCGGACCTGGCTTAAATCCTGATCGAAAGCCTGGTGTTTATCCAGGTCTTGCAGAGCCCGATCGCGCTCCGCCTGCACTTTTTCCATTATCCCAAGCATGATGAAGGCCAGGAGGGGCAGCCCTGCGCCAAAGATGAGCACCTCGATGAGAAAATGCGTCTCGAACAATGACTCCCCAAGCAGGGAATGCTCGACCGCTTCGACGATCACGACGCTAATCGCCATGACGAGGATGAGGATCGAATAGCGGTTCTTCGGAATCAGGGGGCGACGACCATTCATCGCGGCGGTTATTCCGAATAGACGTTAAATATTATTATTTCGCACCATAGACTATGGTTCACCTGCAATGTACTCGCCAATGAATTACCCGCCGCCATTTATAGAATAATCCCTGCAGGGAGATGCAAACGACTGGGATACAGCAGGTGCTCAAATAATACAGCATGTTTATCCGATTTGTCAATAATAGGATCACAATCGCCTTACCTGCTCCTGATTTGAGTGACAATCCCCTGGATCGGTATATAATTCACGCCAGAAAGGTGATTGACCATGACCATAACTCTGACAGGTACCAGCCTGACCATCGCAGACCTGGTTCAGATCGCCTCTTTTGGAGAGAAAGTTGCTCTCCATCCGGATGCTATAGAACGCATCCGGACTTGCCGCGCCATGCTCGAGGAGAAGATCCAGGCTCGCGAGATCATGTACGGCGTTAACACCGGCATAGGCGAATTTTCGGAGGTCGTGCTGACCGATGAGCAGGTGCAGCAGTTCCAGCGCTACCTGATCTACAATCACGCTGCCGGCATCGGCGACCCACTCCCGATCGAGTACGTGCGCGGCGCAATGGCCGGCCGGATCAATGTCCATGCGCACGGGAACTCAGGCTGCCGCCCGGAAATCACCCTGACCCTCGTGGAGATGCTGAACAAGGGAGTCACACCCGTGGTGTGCGCCAAGGGCAGCGTCGGCGCCTGCGGCGACCTGGCTCCCATGTCCCAGATCGCGCTGCTGCTGATGGGTGAAGGCGAAGCCTACTACCAGGGGGAGCGCCTTCCCGGGAGGGTCGCCATGGAGCGGGCTGGCATCCCCATCCCGGGGCTCCAGGCACGAGACGGGCTGGCGACGATCAACGGCGCCAACGTGATCACCGCGATGAGCGCCCTGCAACTGCACGCGATGGACCGCTGGCTCAAGCAGGCGGAGATCGCCTGCGCCATGAGCCTGGAAGCCCTGCTCGCCAACTTAAAACCTTACGATGTGCGCCTGCACGAAGCCCGCGGCTTCCCCGGCGCAGTGCGCAGCGCCCGCGCGATCATGAAATGCATGCAGGGCAGCGACCTCGTAACCGGGAAGATCAAGACCCGCGTGCAGGATGCGTATTCGATGCGGTCCTCCCCGCAGGTGATCGGAGCCGCGCACGACGCGATCGCGTACGCAAGGGAACAGGTCGAGATCGAGTTGAACGGCGTCGGGGACAACCCGATCTTCCTCCCGGAGTACCGGCTGACCCTCACCGGCGCAAACTTCCAGGGCTCTCCCGTCTCCCTGCCGATGGACATGGCCGGCGCAGCCATCACCATGATCTCGGTGCTCTCTGAACGGCGGCTCAACCGCCTGACCAACCCGGCCTTGAGCGCCGGACTGCCAGCTTTCCTGACTAGGGGCGCCGGGATGTTCTCTGGCATGATGCTGAGCCAGTACACCGCCGACACCCTCATCGTCGAACAGCGCATCCTTTCGATGCCAGCCAGCATCCAGTCGATCCCGGCTGCGGCTGACCAGGAGGACTTCGTATCGATGGGGTTAAACACGGCTCACAAAAATGAACAGATCCTCGACAACGCTTACGGGGTTTTGGGCATCGAATTCATGGCCGCCGCGCAGGCGCTCGACTTCCGGGACTTCACTCCTGGAAAGGGGGTGCAGGTCGCCCGGCGGGTCATCCGGGAAAACGTGGACCACCTCGATGAAGACCGCCCACTCTATCCGGATCACAACCGGATCCGAGCGCTGGTCAAATCGGGGAAAATCCTGGAGGAAGTCGAGAAGGAGATCGGGCCGCTGGATTGAGGCGGCTGGTTCCAGATGGAGACCCTCGGCACCTTGCGCCTGGACGCCCGCCTGGAGGATCTGCCGCACATCCGGCAGTTTTTCACCAAGACAACTTCCGCGCTGGACATCGACCACCGGGCGATCTACGACCTGAACCTGGCCATCACAGAGCTGATCACCAACACCCTGCTCTACGGCTACGGGGGAGCGGGACCCATTGAAATCAAAATTCTCCGGGCAGGCCAGGACCTGCTGGTCCGCTTGCGCGACAAGGCGCCCTACTTCGATCCAACAGGGCACCCGCCGCCAGACATCACCCAGCCGCTCGAAAAACGCCCCCCGGGCGGCATGGGGGTGTACCTGACGCGTCTCTCCGTCGACCGGTTCTCCCACCGCAGACTCCCCGGAGACGGGAATGAAATCACACTCGGGAAGGTGAACCTCTTCCCCCCAGCCAAGGAGGAATGAACAAATGCAAATAAAGACCGAAGCCGTCGCTGGAACGCCGGCCCTCTCAATCATCGGACTGGAAGGCGATCTCGATGCCTCGAACTTCAAAGATCTGATCCGGGAGGCTCAGAAGCTCTACGACCAGGGTGCGCGCAGCCTGATCCTCGATCTCAGCAGCCTGAACTTCATGAGCAGTTCAGGTCTGGTAGCCCTGCACAGCATCGCCAAAATCTTCCGCGGCGACGCGCCTCCTGACCTCGAAGCGGGCTGGTCGGCAATCCACGCCGCGAGTGAAGACATTTTGAGCGGCATGGAACACAGTGTAAGACTGGTCAATCCCCAGCCGAAGATCTTGAGCACGCTGCAAAAGACCGGGATGGACCGTTTTTTCGCTATTTATCCGGATCTCCGGGCAGCGGTGAAATCATTCCAGGACCAAGGATGAAAGCGGCTCTACTGACCTCTTCCCTGCTGGTCAAGCGAGCCAATCCAGAATGAATATAGAGCCCAGGATCGCGCTCATCCAGCAGATACCGCTGTTTTCGGGCCTCACTCCGGGTTCGCTCGGTTCCCTCGCGGCGCGCCTGATCGAACGATCTTATCTGGAGGGGACTGTTTTATTCACAGAAGGCGAGCGCGGCGACCGCTTCTACATCATCGAGGCCGGCCAGGTGGCAATCATCAAAGCCATGGGGTCGGATGATGAGCGCCTGATCGGGATCCGCGGTGAAGGCGAGTTCATCGGCGAGATGAGCCTGCTCAATCGCGATGGAGAGCGGACCGCGACCGCACGGGTTCACCGGCCGGCGCGCCTGCTCGAGATGTCCCGCAGCGACTTCGACGCCCTGCTCAGCCAGGAACCCACCATCGCATACGAGATGCTTCAAGTCTTGAGCAACCGTCTCAGGGCGGCTCACGACGAATCCATCCGTGATCTCATGGAAAAAAACCGGCAGCTCCAGCAAGCGTATTCTGAACTGAAGGCCGCCCAGGAGCTGATCATCGAGAAAACGGTCCTCGACCGGGAGCTCGAGCAGGCCCGCGAGATCCAGGAAAGCCTCTTGCCGAGGAAGATCCCATCCCTGCCGGGATTCGACATCGGCGCGCGGATGATCCCCGCCCGCACGGTGGGTGGGGATCTGTATGACGTGATCCCCCTGGATCCCGACCGCCTGGCTGTGATCGTCGGCGATGTATCCGGGAAGGCCATGCCGGCCGCATTGTTCATGGCCCAGACCGCCAGCCTGCTGCGGGCGGAGGCCGGTCATGATCCCTCCCCCGAACGCGTCCTTGACCGCGTCAACCAGCACCTTCTGGCTGCGAACAGTCAGGGAATGTTCGTGACGCTGATATACGGCGTCCTGCACCGTCAGAGCCGGGAGTTCTGCTTCATTCGCGCCGGGCACGAATTCCCCCTCTTCCGGTCTCCTGGGGGAGAGTTATCCCATATCGCTGGCGCCGAGGGGCAGCTGATCGGCCTGTTTCCCAGGCCGATCCTGGCCCCTCAGCAGATCGAGCTCGCTCCGGGGAGCGCCCTGTTGCTTTACACGGACGGGGTCAATGAAGCGCGAGATTCCGAGGGGAACTTCTTCTCTCTCGAAGAGCCGGGGGCGGCGGCGCTCCTGGGAAGCCCGGCGACCGCCCAGGCCCTGTGCGATGCGCTCGTCCGGATGGTGCTGGACCACCAGGGAACAACCTCCCAGGCGGACGACATTACCCTGCTCGCGATCAAATCAGGGTGAGGGGGTGGAGGTCGGCGGCGGTTCCGCGCCGACGTCCACCAACAGCACCCAACCGATGACAGCGCCTTCTTCTCGCTGGAACTCCACCAGGACACATTCCCGGTTGAAGTCGTCGAAGCGCCGCTCGGCGGGCAGGAACCGGATGATCCCGCCGGCAGGTATCCGCCCCGCTGCTGTGAACCCCTCGTAGCATCCGCTGCGCGCGAAGACCTCACGCAGGGCAAACGCGGTGAGCGGCGTCGGCGTCAGGGTGGGCGTCGCTGTCGGCAGCTCGGTGGGAGTCGCGGTGGGCGTGGAAGTGGCGGTTGGCGTGAAAGTCGCCGTCGCCGTCGCGGTTGGCGTGGGCGTGGGGGTCAGTGAAACCAGGTAGGATCGGTACCTGCCGATCCCCCAGCTGCCGATCAGGACCAGGAGGAGTATCCCGGCGATCCCCCCGCCGATCCGCAGCGCAAAGAGGCGCCGGCGGTAGCCGCGCAGGTTCGCTTCCAGCCGGCTCACCCCCGGGTCGTTCGGGTAGCGCGCCCGCACTGCGGCGCTGATCCGGCTGGCCTCGACCGGCCAGTTGGGTCTTTTTTCGTAAGCCCGCACAGCCGCCTGCAGATCATTGTCGAACTTCTGCAACTCGCGCTGCTGCCTGTCGAGTTCGGATTGCAGCCGGTCGAGGCTCTCGTCCACGCCTTCCAGGTTCCGAATCTGGTCCAGGCTTTGCCGGGCCTGCCTGGAAAGGTAAAGCGCTTCCTCGAGGGTGGGCGCAAGATCGGCCTGGTTCTTCAGCGCCCGCGTTTGTTCTTTTAAGGGTTCGACGATCCGGGGGATGACCGTTTTAAACCGTTCGAGAATCCGGTCGAAGGCAGGGTTGGAGCCGTATTCGACGATCAGCCTGTCCAGGCTGGACTTCGCCTGGGATGCTGCCTGGGCGTCAATGGCAGCCTGGTTCAGAGTCTCATTGATGGCCTGCAGGTCTGCCTTGATCTGCCGCAAGTTGTGAGCGCGGTCGGCGTATTTCGGCATCCCGGTTGCCTGAGCGGCAGTTTCCACCTTCTCGATGGCGGCGTCAATCTTGCCCTGCTGGAACAGCGCCAGCCCTTCTTCGTAGACCATCTCGGCATCGATGTTCTCCTGAAGCTTCTGGGCGAACTCATGCCCTTCCTGCCAGCGCTGGATCCCGAGTTCGCGCAGGACGTTCTGCGCTTTTTCCAGGAGCGCCATGGCCTCAGCGTAGCGCCCGACCCTGGCTGCTGATTGAGCTTTCCCGTAAGCGGAGGCGGCGTCGGCCGGCAGGGCAACGGTGGGGATGTAGCCGGTGCGCAGGTAATTTTCTGCTTCGGAGCGGTGCTGGCGGGCACGCTCCCAGTTGGGCTCGATCTGCAACACCCGGTCAAAGAGCTGGATCGCATCGGCGTAACGCCCGCTGTAGAACAGCTTTTCCGCAACTTCCATCTGCTGCTCGGCTCCCGGATCATATTCCCTGGGAGAAATGTCACCCCCTTGAACCGGCTCAGCCGGCGGGGAGGCGGGTTCCCCTTCCGGTGCAGCGGCTCCCTCCCCGGCAGCTTCCACCGCCTCAATGCGGGCGAGGATCTCTTTGCGGGCCGTCTGGATCCGGCTGCGCTGGGTTGGAGACAGAGTGAGATAGTCTGCGGAACCGAGGAATTCCTCGATCTCCAGCAGCAAATTGCGCATTTCGACCGGGGCCGCGGAATCGAGATGGTTGAACTCGTCGATCTGTTTTTCCAAAGACTCGAAGGGGCTGACTGGTTGTTCCATAGTTCAATTTAACGTCCGGACAGAGGGAGATTCTATCAGGAATGGGGGGATTCCACAGCCGGGGTCGATTTGGGGATCTGCTGGTAGATCTCCACCAGGTCTTGGCGCAGGTCCCGAATGTGGGTGTAGCCCTGACTGAGCGCTTTTTCCAAAACCGCCTTCACCTGCACCGGGAGCCGCTCGTCGTCATACGTCCAGCTGACGGGATACTGCAGCAAAGCCTGCTCGATCTCCTCCGGACGGTTCGGTCCCAGAGGCAGTGCGCCGGCGGCAGGCCGTCCGGTCAGGATGTGGTGAAGCGCTCTGGCGCTGAACTGGACGATATCGAACTGCCGCTCAGCATCGGATAGACCCTGCGGCTGCCGTTTTGCGATGTTCCAGTCGATCATCACGACCCCGTGGGTTGCGGGATCCCAATAATAATGGAGGATCTTGTGGTCGCGATAAACGATGTTCCGGTCGTGGGCATGGTGCAGGATATCGCAGATCTGGATCGACAGCAGGAGGCTCTCCCGCAGCGGAAGGAACCAGCCCCGGGTGAAGCCGGCATCGCAGAATTTCAACAGGTTGAACTCCTGGTTTCTCTTCTCCAGCGCCAGGTAAGGCAGCCAGCCTGACGCCAGCTGCCGATCCATGCCGGCCAGGAAATTCTGTATCTCTTCGTTCCCGTAGCGGATCAGGCTCCCGCGCAGGTGTGCTGCCGAAGCGTGCTGATCCTCGCTGGGGAATTCAAGCCCCGCCGCGATCGACAGATAGCCGCACTCGATGAGCGGCGTGATGCCGGGGACATCCCTGAGCAGCGAGAGGATCTGGGCTTCCTCCCGGAACAACGGCAGGGCGTACTCCAGCTGGTCCGGGCGGATGACCTTGATGGCAACCGAGGCTGTTTTCTGTTTCTGGCAGGCAAGAACACCCGCGAAGACCCTGGCGGAGGACCCGCGCGCCTCCGGCAGCCAGGTATCGAGGGGCTCACCCAGGGACAGGTCCTCTCCTGGAGCCAGCTTCCCCTCGACGATCCCGCGCACCGTCCTCGGCAGCTCAGACCTGGACTCATCCCTCTCAAGGGTCAGCGGCCGGGTGCAGGGCAGTGAAAGGATTTCACGCGAGCGGTACTCGTTCAGCCAGGGCAGGTCCACGGAGACCTCGGGATACTCGATCATCAGGTCTGCCGGGCTCGCTCCTTTTCGCAAACGGCGCAAGGCGTCCAGGATCGTATCCAGCCACTTCGCTCTTCCGACGCGATTGAGCAGTATCCGTCCCTTGAGCTCTGCCGTAGACAGGAAATCGTAGAATGGCTCGTCTGGTCCGGCGCCGCGCCGGACGCTCGCGAGCCATTCCGGTGCGGCCATGATCGCCCGGTCAGCCTGGATCACACGACGAAAATCCGGGTCCCAGATGAGCACCATGCGCAAAGCCTTGCGCGCCTGCTCGAACTCCTTGCGGTCCCAGGCCTGCCTGACAAACTCAGCCTGGGCTTTTGGCTGTGAGAGAGCCAGCGAAACTTTCTCCCGGGACCCGGGCACGAGGCTTTCGATCCCATCGAGCAGATTCTCGATGGCCTGATAGCTTATACCGGAGTTCGGCGGCGCGGGTTCCATCTCCCTCCACTTCCGCAGGACCTCATCGCTGAAGATCTTGGACAGATCTTCGTGAGCGCGCCGCTCTTCCTCCGAATGCGCCGCTGACTGCCTGTCTTCCATCTGGAGGACAAGGGCCTGATAGGTATAATACAACTGGCTGATCGCGACGAAGGGGGTGAGGGCGTCTTTATCCAGGTTCAAGGCGAGCTGGCGTGTATCCTGGCTCAAGCTGCCCCACCAGCTGGGGAGCTGTTCATTTCCGATAGAAGCCAGGAGCTCCCAGAGGAATGCAGGCCAGTCGCCGGTGACGCCGGCGGTGAGCGCTCGAGCATACGAATTCCGTCCGTTCGACTCCTCTCCCCCGCCTGAATCGAGCGCGATCCCGGCAGCTCTCGCCAGAAGGAGCCACTTCCGGCTGTTGGAAGGTCTTAACTTCGCCGCCCGTTCACACACCTCGCGGAATGTTTCCAGGTTGTTTTCGGAGACCAGCCTGAGCGCCACCCGGGAGTGAAAATACTCGGCGCTCGAGCAATCCGGCACCTCCCCGTACGAGATGATCCTCCGGTGGAGG